>JALSTE010000404.1 GCA_026983855.1 Acidimicrobiia bacterium | reverse complement strand
TCGACATCCCGATGACCGGGCGGTCCAGGCGCATTCCCCCGGTGGATCCGTGGAAGCGGGCGTCGCCGAAGGCGAAGATGCCGCCGTCGGAGGCCACCAGCCAGTAGCCGGCCCCACTCGGTGTGGAGGTCATCGCCACCACCGGGGCACTGAGGGCCACACCGTTGAGGTCACCGTGGAAGCGGGCGTCGCCGAAGGCGCTGACCCTGCCGTCGGAGGTGGTGATCCAGTAGCCCCGGTAGGTGGGGGTGGGGGTCAGGCCCATGGCGTTGGTCACCGTCCCCCCGAGGTCACCGCGGTGGACGGCGTCGCCCACGGCGGTGACCCGGCCGTCGGAGGAGAGGATCCAGTAGCCCCCGCCGCGGGCGGTGGAGGCTATGGCGACCACCCGGGATCCAACCGGAGCGGCCGAGACCGGTGCCGCCCCCGGGCCGACGAGGGCGAGCACGAGGATCACGGCCAGGCTGACGACCAGGGGCCGCCACCATGGTCGGAATGGGTGGGGCCGGGGCCCGAGGTCACCGAGTGTCGTGAAATTCTTGGATTGGGTGCTGACCATGTCCTACTGAGTGTCGACCGTCTCCGCCCGGACTGAAATGTTGCGAGAACATTACGACAACTGTCACGAGAATGCCAGAAGGAGTGAGACATGGGTCACACCAGGGGAGCCGAAGGTGGGGCCACCGGGGCCCGACGTGGCACCATCTGGGTATGGCCGATCCGGTGGAGCGAATCACCGAACTCCTCATGATCCTGCTGGAGACCCCGACTCCCCTGACCCTGGCTGAGATCGGGGAACGCAGCGGGCTCTACGAGATGGGGGATGAGAGCTCCCGCAAGAGGTTCGAGAGGGACAAGAGGACCCTGAGGGAACTCGGCGTCCCCATCGAGGCCACCGTCGAGGAGGGGGACGCCGGGGCCTCCCGCTACCGGATCCGCCCCGAGGACTACTTCCTCCCCGACCTGGACCTCACCCCGGCGGAAACCGTGGCCCTGCAGATGGCGGTGGCCACCGTCCGCATGGAGGTCGACTGGGATGAGCAGGCGATTCTAAAGCTGGGGGGGAACCGGCCGGTGGCGGCCCCCCTGGTCACCGACATCCCGGCCCCCGATTCCCTGCCCGTGCTCTTCGAGGCCATGTCCACCCACCGACCGGCACGGTTCCTCTACTCCGGTCGGGAGCGGGAGGTCGCCACCTACGGCGTCCTCTACCGCTACGGGCACTGGTACGTAACCGGGGCCGACCGGGGCGACGGAGACCGCATCAAGGCGTTCCGCATGGACCGGATCGAGGGCCCGGCGAGCATCGGCGACGGCGAGCCCTACGTCATTCCGGAGGGGTTCGACCCCGGTTCGGTACTCCAGTCCGACGCCCTGCTGCTCGGATCGGACGGTGAGACCGTGGCCCGGGTGCGCCTGGACCGGACAGTGGCCCCCACGGTGTTGCGGGCCCGGGCCGGAACGGGGTCGGTGGTCCGGGAGGACGACGGGTCGGTGGTCATCGACGTACCGGTCCGCAACCGGGCGGCGTTCCGTTCCTGGCTGTTGGGGCTCGGGGCCCACGCCGAGGTGCTCGAACCGGCCGACCTGAGGTCCGAGATCGTATCGTGGTTGAAGGCGCTGGCCGGGGGGAGGGATTGATGGCCCGTCCGAGGGCCGATGTTCGGCTGGCCCGAATTCTCAACGTGATTCCCTGGGTGGTGGATCGTCAGGGGGCCACCATCGAGGAGATCGCCGGGCGTTTCGATATCCCCGTCGAGGACGTGGTCGCCGACCTCAGCCTGGTCCAGTGCTGCGAGATCCCCCCCTACGGGCCCGACAACACCCTGGGCATAGCGGTGGTCGACGGCCAGGTACTGGTGGAACCCAACGCCCTGCTGTCCCGACCTCTCCGGTTGACCCCCGCCGAGGCCGTGGGACTGCTGGCGGCCGGCCGGGCGGCCGAACAGGCGTCACCGGATCCGACCGGCGGCGCCCTCTCCTCGGCCCTGTCCAAGTTGGAGACAGCCATCGGGGGACGGGCCCCGATGGCCGTGGACCTCGAGACACCGGAGATCGTGGCCGAGGTGTCCGAGGCCATCGAGAACCGTCTGCGCCTCCGTATCGAGTACCTGGCCGCCTACAGCGACGAGATCACCGAGCGGGAGATCGATCCCCTGCGGCTCACCAACACCGAGGGCCACTGGTACCTGGCCGCCTGGTGCCACCGGGCCGGGGACCTCCGGGTGTTCCGCCTGGACCGCATACGGGACCTGGAGAGGACCGCCGAGGTCTTCGATCCCGGTCTGGCCGACCTGCTGGCACCCGACGAGATGCCCCCCCTCAGCGTCGACCGCCTGGAGGTGGTTCTGGACGTACCCGGCTCCGCCCGCTGGATCAGCGAGACCTATCCGGTCCACTCGGTGGAGGAGACGACCGGGGGGCGGCTGCTGATACGGATGGGGATCACCGGGAGGGTGTTCCTGGGGAGGTTGCTGCTGCGCCTCGGTTCCGGGGCCCGGGTGGTCTCGCCCCCCGAGTTGGCCGGGGTCGGGCGGGAGGCGGCGACCGAGGTCCTGGCCCGCTACACC
>JALSTE010000403.1 GCA_026983855.1 Acidimicrobiia bacterium | reverse complement strand
CCACCAGATGACCCCCTTCACCGATCATCAGGAGCTGCCCCGGCTGTTCCACGAGGCGATCATCTACCAGCGTCTGATCGGGATGGGTGTGGGGGTCCGCGACGTGGCCTTCATCCAGGGCGGAGGGGCGCTCACCTGCGTGCTCCAGGTCGAGCCGTCCACCGACGGTCAGGTCACCGACGCCCTGCTGCAGGTGATGGGCTCCTCGTTCACCAACACCAAGATGGTGGTGGCCGTGGATCCCGACGTCGACATCTACGACTACCGGGACCTGATGTACGCCCTGGCCACCAGGGTGGACCCGGCCCGTGACGTGGTGATCGTGCCCCATACCCGGGGATGGGTGTTCGACCCCACGGCCCGACCGGTCATCGGCGCCCGTCCCGACACCGCTGACTCACGCTTTCCCTCGGTGGGCAGTCGCTGGGGAATCGACGCCACCAAGCCCGTCCCCCACCGCTCCGCCGAACGCCGAAACTTCGAGAGGGCCTGGCCCCTCAACTGGGGCCGGGTCGACCTGGCCGACTACCTCGACCCCGATTCCCGCCCGAGCACCTCCACCCCGTAGGCCAGTTCGATCCGGCGCCCGGTAACCGGGTCGGAAAGAGTGGCGGCGAAGCGTTCCGAGGGCCGGATCCCCCCGATGGTGGGGACGGTGCCACACAGCATCACGAAGCTGTCCGGAAGCCCGGTGGGAGCCAGCCTCTCCAACAACTCCAGGGGACCGAGCAACTCGGCCGCGGTGCCGTCCTGGTAGGGGACCCCATCGTGGATCCGGCTCCGCAGTTGCAGGCGGTCCCAGTGATCGAGCACCGACTCCAGGGACCAGACCTCCGCCGCCAGGACCTTCGGGCACACGTGCTTGGAGGCCCATATGTCGAGCTTCTCGAGGGCCCGGTCGGTGTGGTCCGACGCCAGGGTCACGTACCTCCGGCCCCGGTGCACCAGCAGGGCGATCTCGGCCTCACCGGAGGTCTCTCCCCCGCCCACCCGTACCCGGTTCCCCGTCGTGAGGACCCACGGTGGGAACCGGTAGAAGGATGGCACGGCCTCGGGACGACCTATTCCCTCAGCCTCCAATTCCGCTATGTGGGACATCACCGCGTCCCGGTCCCGTCCGGTGAACCCCGCCACGATGACCATGGCCGGATCGAATGATCCGCCGTCAATTGCCATAGAAAACTCCATGGGCGAAAGCTAGGCGCGAACACCTCACCGAGCCGCCGGGAAGACTCCGGCTGATCACACCAGCGGGGTTCGTTCGAGCCCACCGGGACCGAGACCAACCACAACTCGCATTGCAACTGGACTCACCAAGGGGGCCCGGTCACTTTGAGTTCCGGGCCGGGACCGACAAGTTCATGGTCCTGGTCAGTAGGCGCGGTGTGGCCGCCAACCCCGCGGCGCGGGACCGCCTCGCCCTTGTCCACATCGCCCTGAGGGTGATGCTCTACCTCAGAAGGTGTGCCCGCTCCGGGTTCCTGGCCGGTCAAGAACCCGGCCCGAGCCAGTCGGTCTTCAAGCCGTGCTGGAGCCAGCACCAGCGACGCATCACCGAGCCGGCCGTCAACATCCTCAGTGCCGATGCCACCGTGCCGGGTGAGCGTCCACCGACCGGGTCGCTACGAGCCGACCTGCCGGGGTCGCCCAACATCTCGGCCTCGTAGGCGGGCAACTTCTACAGCACCCGGGTGGACACCGTCCACGCCGGCACGTCGGAGATCCAGCCCAACATCATCGGCGGGATGTTGACGGGCCTGCCCGAGAAACTGCAGCCTGGGTGGCGATCGTCACGGGACGGAGGATCAAGCAGGAGTAAGGGGTCGCCCGTCATGAACACCATCACCGGGCCGGGGGCGGGTACTGGTGCCTATTGGCCGGAGCGTATGGCGGTGATGGGTTCGGTGGTGGCGGCTCGCCAGGAGGGGTAGGCGCCGGACATGAGTCCGATGACGAGTCCGGCGGCGGGTGTCGCGATGGGGAGCCACGGTTGCAGGACGGGTTCCCAGCCGCGGGCGTCGGCCACGGCGACGACGGTGAGTACGCCGATGGATGTGCCGATGACGCCGGCGACAAGTCCCAAGATAGCGCTTTCGGTCAAGAAGAGCATGGCGATATGGCCTCGGGTGGAGCCCAGCGAGCGCCGCAACCCTATCTCGCTGGTTCGCTCGAGCACCGAGACGAGGGTTACGTTGGCGATGCCGAGGGCTCCGACGAGCAGCGACAGGCCACCGAGGAGCAGGAACAGGGTGTTGACATCCTCGCCGACCTGTTGACGCAGATCGGCGGGATCGGGTGGGATGTGGGCCTGGACGAGTTCGGGGTTGTCGGGTACCAGGGCAATGGGCGCCTGGGTGCCGATGAGCTGGGCCGCCCCGAGTTCAGTGTCGATGCGCACCGAGGCGGGTGCGGCCAGACCGAAGCGCTCGCGGGCGAACCCGTCGGGGATGATGACCGAGTTGAGAAGGTCGGGTTGACGTTGGACGTCAGCGATGATTCCAACCACGACGACGGCCCGGTCGCCGATGAAGATGGCGGGTTGGTTGTCAACGCGGCTGATGGAGAGCCGCT
>JALSTE010000402.1 GCA_026983855.1 Acidimicrobiia bacterium | reverse complement strand
CACCGATGACGTAGAGACCGCGCAGGTCGCCGGTCTCCATGGCCTCGAACATCAGGCTGAGATGCCGACCGGGTTCGGGGGGCACCGGCGAGCCCCACAACTCCTCCCAGCGGCCCCTGACGTCGGGGTCGGTGAGGTCGCCGAAGCCCGGCAGTCGGTTGGGCAGGGCCCCCATGTCGCCCCCGCCCTGGACGTTGTTCTGGCCCCTCAGGGGGACCAGGCCCGATCCCCACCTACCGACGTGACCGGTGAGCAGGGCCAGGCTGCACAGGGCCAGGACGTTGTCGGTCCCGGTGTGGTGCTCGGTGATGCCGAGGGTCCACATGAGCTGGGCGGTGGGCGCCTCGGCGTAGGCGTGGGCCAGATGCCGGATGCCCTCGGCCGGAACCCCGGTGACCTCCTCGGCCCGTTCCAGGGTCCAGGGATCCACGGCCTCGGCGTAGGCGTCGAAGCCGGTGGTGGCCCGGTCGATGAACTCCTGGTTCTCCAGCCCCGAGGCGATGATCTCCCGTCCCACGGCGTTGGCCAGGGCCACGTCGCTGCCCACCTCCAGGCCCAGCCACACGTCGGCGAAGCGGGCCGATGAGGTACGGCGGGGGTCGACGCATATCATCTCCGCCCCGTTCTCCACCCCCTTGAGCAGGTGATGGAAGAAGATGGGGTGGGCGTTGCGGGCGTTGGAACCCCACAGCACTATGAGGTCGGTGTTCTCGATCTCCTCATATGAGGAGGTACCGCCACCGGCTCCGAAGACCGTCGCCAGACCGACGACGCTGGGAGCGTGTCAAGTTCGATTGCAACTGTCGATGTTGTTGGTGCCCAGCACCGTGCGGGCGAACTTCTGGGCGACGTAGTTCATCTCGTTGGTCGACTTCGAGCAGCTGAACATCCCCAGGGCGTCACCACCATGGGCGTCGCGGATCCCACCCAGGCCGCGGGCCACCCGGTCCAGGGCCTCGTCCCAGCCGGCGGGCACCAGGGTGTCCCCCTCGCGGACCAGGGGTTGGGTGAGGCGGGTGAGGTTGCGGGTCCGGGGCGACATGGCGACTCCTATCACCGGGTGGCTTCCAGCCGTCCAATCATCCCACAGCGCGGTGGGCTCGGTGGTGGGGCCATCCCACCTCCGAACCGGCCTCACCCCACCGAACTATCCCACCACCGAACCGGCCTCACCCCACCGAACTATCCCACCACCGAACCGGCCTCACCCGACCGGGCCATCCCACCACCGAACCGGCCTCACCCGACCGGGCCATCCCCACGGAGGAATGGCCTCACCCGGTGGGCAGATCCCGGTAGGCCGGTTCCCACCAACGACGCTGGATCGACTCCTCCAGCTCCCCGGGGGTGAGGGAGGTGAGGCCCTCCCTCCGGGCCTGGAGGGCGACGGCCCGGGCCACCTCGCGGCTGACCTCCCTCACCCCTTCCATCGGGGGCAGCAGACCCTCGGAGTGATCCCCGGGGGCCAGGTCGGCCAGCCTCCGGGCGGCGGCGATCAGCATCCCGTCGGTGACCCTGGGGGCCCCGGCCGCCAGCACCCCCGCCCCCAGCCCTGGGAACACGTACACGTTGTTGGACTGGGTGATGACGTGCCGCCGCCCACCGATCTCGACGGGCGGGAAGGGGCTGCCGGTGGCGACCACCGCCCGGCCCGAGGTCCAGGTCAGCACATCGGCGGGGGTGGCCTCGGCCCGAGAGGTGGGATTCGACAGGGGGAACACGATCGGATTCGGGACCACCGAACCCATGGCGGTGATGACCTCCTCGGTGAAGATCCCACCCTGGCCCGAAACGCCGATCAGGATCCCCGGTCGGGCGCCCCTGATGGTCTCGACCAGGCTCACCCGCTCTCCGTCAGTGGACCACGCCCCGACCCGCTCCCACGGTTGGGCCAGGGGCCTCTGGATGTCGATCAGGTCGTCCATCCGGTCATGTATCAACCCGTGACGGTCAACGAGGTGGAAGCGGGAGCGGGCCTCTCCCTCGGACAGGCCCCCGGCCACCATGGCCCGGATGATCTGCTCGGCGATCCCCGTACCAGCCGAGCCGGCCCCCACGATGCACACCGTCTGCTCCGTTAGCCTCCCTCCCGTGGCGTCGACGGCGGCGAGCAGGGCCGCGAGGGTCACCGCCGCCGTGCCCTGGATGTCGTCGTTGAAGCTGCAGATGCGGTCCCGGTAGCGGGCCAGCAGCGGGGCGGCGTGGCCCTGGGCGAAGTCCTCCCACTGCAGCAGCACCCCGGGGAAGCGGTCCCGGAGGGTCTCCACGAACTGGTCCACGAAATCGTCGTACTCGGTCCCCCGGATCCTCTCGTGCCGCCAGCCCATGTAGAGGGGGTCGTCGAGGAGCTCGGGATTGTCGGTGCCCACGTCCAGCATTACCGGCAGGGTGGCGGCGGGGTCGATACCACCGCAGATGGTGTACAGGCTGAGCTTCCCGATGGGGATTCCCATCCCCCCACCCCCTGGTCGCCCAGACCCAGGATCCGTTCGCCGTCGGTGACCACCACCACCTCCACCTCGTTGGTGGCGGCGTTGTCGAACATCTCCCCCATCCGCTCCCTCTCGGGGTAGGACACG
>JALSTE010000401.1 GCA_026983855.1 Acidimicrobiia bacterium | reverse complement strand
GGAGGTACCCGGCCCTGCTCGGTCTGGTGGCCATGTCGGTGGGCAGCGTCAACGCCAGTTCGTTGTTCTACGCCGGGCTGGGTGTGATCCTGTGGTTCCCGTTCGCCGTCTGGGTGACGGGGGAGATGGACCTCCGCCGGGCCCTGGCGACCATGACCCGGATCGGGATCATGACCCTGGGAACCTCGGCGTGGTGGTGGATCCCCCTCATGGTCCAGGCGGCCTGGGGGCCACCGGTACTGCAGTTCTCCGAGACCCTGGAGGTGGTGGCCTCGGCCTCCACCTCGATCGAGGCCTGGAGGGGTCTGGGCTACTGGATCTTCTACGGCGGGGACAAGATCGGCCCCTGGGTGACGGCCGGGGTGGGGTACATGGTGCACCCCTGGCTCATCGCCACCGGCTTCACCCTCACCGGCCTGGTCCTCCTGTCCGCCCTGACCGTGAGATGGCGCTACCGGGGCTACATGCTCGTGATGATGATCACCGGCCTGACCCTGACCATCGGGCTCCACCCCCATTCCGACCCCTCGCCCCTCGGTCGGGTTCTGCGGGACGCCGGCGAGACCAGCACCCTGGGTCTGGCCCTGCGCAGCTCACCTCGGGCCATGCCCCTGTTCCTCCTCGGGGCCGGATTCACGCTGACCATGGCCCTGCGGGCCCTCAGCTCACGTTCGCCCGCCATGGGGCGGATCCTCACATGGGTGGCGGCCGCACTGGTCGTGATCCAGCAGATCCCCCTTTTCACCGGCGCCTATGTGGGCCCCGAACTGGCCCGCGACGAGAAGCTCCCCGCCCAGTGGACCGAGGCCGCCTCCTCCCTCTCGGCCGGGGACCCGGGGGGACGGATCCTGATCCTGCCCGGGGCCGACTTCTCCGCCCATCGGTGGGGCAACACCATCGACCACGTCCTGCCCGGCCTCACCGACCGTCCGGTGGCGGTGCGGGAACTGATCGCCTTCTCCACCCCGCCGGCGTCGGACCTGCTGATCGCCCTGGACCGCCGTCTGCAGGAGGGGGTGTGGGATCCAGCCTCCCTGGCCCCCGTGGCCCGGCTGCTGGGATCCTCCGACATCGTGATCCAGTCAGACCTGGAGTACGAGAGGTACCGCACTCCCCGGCCCCGGGACATGTGGTCACGCCTGATGGGATCGGCCGGCCCCGGCCCGCAGAGCCCGCCACCCGGCCTGAACGGGCCCGAGGAGTTCGGGCCCCGGATACCCAACCTGCCCACGCCCCGCTTCCCGATGCAGGACGAGCTGGCCCTGAGCCTGCCCCCCGATCTGCCTGATCCACCCCCCGTCGCCGTCTTCCACGTGCAGGGCGACCCCACGGTTCTCACCACCTCCGCCGCCGAGGCCCCGCTGGTGGTGTCCGGGGACGGTGAGGGTCTCGTGGACCTGGCCGAGGCCGACCTGCTTCCCCCGGACCGGGTGGTGCTGTACTCGGCCGCCCTGACGGCCGACGAGCTCGACGCCGCCCTGGCCTCGGGGGGTGGTCTGGTGATCACCGACTCCAACCGGCTCCGGGGGCGTCGCTGGAAGACGGTCCGGGACAACGTCGGTTTCACCGAGCGCGGCGACGGGGCCGACCGCATCCCCGATCCCAGTGACGCCCGCCTCGAGGTTTTCGCCGATCCGCCGGAGGGATCCAGCACGGTGACCGAACAGGACGGTGCCCTGGTGCGGGCCACCGGCTACGGGAACCCGATCTCCTTCCACCCCGAGAGCCGGGCGGCCATGGCCGTGGACGGCGACCCCCTCACCGCCTGGCGCACCGCCGCCTTCTCCGACGCCCGGGGCCAGACGATCACCGTGGTACCCACCGAACCCGTCCCGGCCGACTCGATCACCCTGCTGCAACCCATCGAGGGGCACCGGGACCGCCACATCACCGACCTGAGGGTGAGGGTGAACGGCGGACCCCCGATTTCGGTCACCCTCGACGACCGCTCCCTCTCTCTTCCCGGGCAGACGATCCCCATCGGTTCCACCGAGGTGACCGAGCTCTCCCTGGAGGTGGTGGAGACCAGTGCCGGGCGCCGCCCCGGTTTCGGCGGCCTCAGCCCGGTGGGATTCGCCGAGATCACCCTCGGGGACCTCAGGGTGGAGGAGATCACCGACCTCCCGAGCGACGCGGTCAGGCGCATCGACCCCGAGACGCTGGCCGGCACCGATCTGACCCTGGTGATGACCCGGCTGCGGACCGATCCCACCAACGCCGTCCGCCGGGACACCGAGACCCACATGGTCCGCTCCTTCGAACTCGGCGGCCGGCGCACCTTCGAGCTGGACGGGGAGGTACGCCTCTCGCCGAGGGCCGAGGGCTCGGTGATCGACTCCCTGCTGGGCTACCCCGGCCCCCGTGTCACCACCTCGGCCCGTCTGCCCGGACCGGTGTCCAACCGGGGACGGTCGGCCCTCGACGGCGACCCCGCCACCGCCTGGCAGACGCCCTTCGGTCCCCAGGTGGGACAGTGGATCCAGGTGGACGACCCCGGTGGACTGCCGACCGGCCCCATCGCCATCCAGTTCCTGGTCGACGGAAGACACAGCCGGCCCACCCGGGTCGGGATCGACACCACCGGTTCCGCGGTGGAACACATCAGCGTCGGGGTACCCTCCGACGGTCGGCTGGTCCTCGACGGGGTCGGTGCCACCTCCCTCCGGGTGACCATCGAGGAGATCCAGGAGAGGACCACCACCGACTGGTTCAGCGAGTCCGCGGTGACCATGCCGGTCGGCGTGTCGGAGATGGAATTTCCCGGTCCACCGGCGCAGCCCGACCCCTCGACCCTGGAGGCCTGTCGGACCGACCTCCTCGATATCGACGGCCGGGCGGTTCCGGTGCGCCTCTCAGTCCCCGATGATGCGACCACCCGCATCCGGCTGCGAGGGTGTTCCCCGCTCGTGCTGGGACCGGGACGCCACCTCCTGAGGACCGCGGTGGGCCGGGACCTGGGCCTGGACCTCGACCGCCTGGTGCTCACCAGCGACGTGGGCGCCGCCCGACCGGATTCCGGGCCTCCTCCTCGGTTCGACACGGTGGAGATGGGCCGTTCATCGGTCCGGGCCCGGGGAAGGGGTGCGGGAGCACCCTTCTGGCTGAAGCTGGTGGAGGGCTACTCCCCCGGATGGGAGGCCACGGTCACCTTTGCCGGCCCCGGCGGCTCCGGGGCGACATCCCTGGATCTGGGTCCGGCCCGCCTGGTGGACGGTATGGCCAATGGCTGGCTGGTGACCCCCCCACCCGGGGCCGACCGCTTCGAGGTGAGCCTGGTGTGGCGGCCACGGGCCCGGGTGCGGGCGGGATTCGCCCTCGGCCTGGGCATGGTCCTCCTCGCCCTGTCCCTGGTCCTGCTTCCCCGACGGAGGCGTCGGGACCCCGGGCCGGGAGACCCCGAATTCGTATCCCCCCGGCTGGAGATTCCCGGAGTCCCCGGAGGTTCAGGTGGTCGCCGGGGACTCCGTCCCGGGCCGACGACGGTGATGGCCATGACCACGGCGGTGATCCTGGTGGCCGGTTCGCTGACCCGCCCCTGGATCGGGCTGCTGGCCGGGGTGGCGACCCTCCTCGCCGTGTGGGTCAGGCGGGGGCGGCTCCTGTCGGGCCTGTTCCTCCTGGGCTCGGTGGGGGCGGCCGGGGCCTACGTGCTCATCCAGCAGGTCCGTTTCGACATTCCCCCCGGAGGTCACTGGCCGGGTCTGTTCGGTACCGCCCACGTTCTGGGTTGGATCGGGTTGTCGCTTCTGGTGGCGGAGACGGTGCTGAGCCTGGTCGAGGACAGGCGGGCCCGCCACGCACCGCCCACCGGACGACCCCGCGGTGGGGAGTCCCCACGGTGACCGACACCCCCCGGTCCACCTGGCGGACCGCTCTTCCCGTGGGTACGTCGCCGGTGGCCGCCGGCGTGGTCGTCAACGGACTCACCAGCTACGCGTTCCTGGTACTCCCGGCCCGGCTGGGGGTGCTGGACCCCGGGCAGTACACGGCCTTCACCAGACTCTGGTTCGTGCTCTTCGTCCTCGCCCCGGGACTGTTCCTCCCCCTGGAGCAGGAATTCGCCCGGGCCGTGGCGGCCCGCCGGGCCGCGGGGGAGGGCACGGCGCCCCTGGTGAGGAGAGGGCTCGTCTGGGCCGCGGTCGGGACAGCGGTGGGATTCGGACTGGCCCTGGTCGTGGCCCTCGTGGGACGCGAGCGCCTGTTCGCCTCCCAGGGGCAGCTGGTCGTGGCCCTGGTCCTGGCCGTACCCGCCTATGGCCTTCTGCATCTGGGGAGGGGACTGCTCTCGGGGTCCGGCCTGTTCGGGGGGTACGGCATGACCTTCGGCGGAGAAGGTCTGATCCGGCTCCTGGCCGTGACGCCCCTACTGGTTCTCGGTGTCTCCAGGGCCGGCCCCTATGGACTGACGACCGCGGTCTCACCCCTGCTGGCCCTGGCGGGGGCCCTGGCCCTCCACCGCCCCCGGCTGGACCCGGGTCCACCGGTCCACCGGGCGGAGTTCGGCTCCTCCCTGCCCCGCCTGTTGGGGGCGCAGTTCCTCTCCCAGGCCCTGGTCAACTCGGTTCCGATCGCCTTCGCCCTCGTCGCCCGCGACGACCCGCGCGCCGCGGCCCTCAGCGCCGGGGTGATCCTCACCCGGGTGCCCCTGTTCATGTACCAGGCGGTGCAGGCCTCACTAATCCCCCGCCTGGCCCATCTGGAGTCCACCGGGGCCCTGGTCGAATTCCGCTCGACCCTGGGCCGTCTGCTCGTGGCCATGACCGCCGTGGTCGGACTCGGTGTGGGGCTGACCCTGGCCGTGGGCCCGACGATCATGGGACTGGCCTTCGGATCGGAGTTCGTCCTCGATGCCGGGCCCCTGGCCCTGCTCACCGCCGCCAGTGGCGTGTTCGTCCTGGCCCTGGCGAGTACCCAGGCCCTGCTGACCCTGAGATCCCCCCTGCCCATGATCGGGGCCTGGGCCGGTGGTCTCGCCGCCGGAGCCCTGGTCCTGACCCTCGGGGGAGACGCCGTGTCCCGGGTCACCTGGGGCTTCCTGGCCGCGACCCTCACCTCCTGGGCCCTGGCCCTGACCTCCCTGCGGCCCCGCCTGGCTAGGCCGTCGGTGGTGGTTGACATACCACCTGAATGAGCTTTATTCTCAACAACGTCATCGTAAACTGCGTTTTTCCCCACACGCTGGTGAAAGATTCGCAGATTCAGTTCCGATGGTCGCGATTGTCCATGTGGAGCTGCGGTTGACCACAGCACACTCAGCCATTCCTCGTCACCCCCGGGGGCCGAGGAATGGCGCCAGAGGTCCAGGGGGGCTCGAGATCATGGCGAAGGCAAAGTGGAGGATTCTGGCGGTGTTCGCGGGCCTGACCCTGATCGCCGCGGCCTGCGGTGACAGCGGGGGTGGATCTCAGGCATCTCCGACGACCGACTCCGGCAGCGACCCGGCCAGCCCCTCGGGGACGGTCGTGTTCTTCGGCTACGAGGACAGTTTCCTCCCCGACGTGCTGGATCCGTTCCAGGAGGCCACGGGAATCAAGGTCGAGACACCCGCCTTCGCCGATGAGGATGAAACGGAGACGAAGCTCCGGGCCGGATTTCAGTCCGACGTGGTCGAACTCTGTGCCGGAGAGGCCGGTTCCATGATCGACGCCGGGCTGCTGCAACCGATAGACACCTCCCGGATAGACGACTGGGATTCGATATTCGACTCGGTGAAGCAGGGTGACCAGGTGATCGCCGAGAACGGAGACGTCTACATAGTCCCCCTCCAGGCCGGTCCCTTCGGCATCGTGTACCTGGCGGACGAGGTGCCCGAATCCGTCGACTCCTACGCCAAGTTGTTCTCCCCGGAATTCCCCGGTGACATCGCCGTGAGCGACGAGCCGGTCAACACCATTTGGGACATGGCCATGGCCCTGGGCTATGGACCCGAGGTGAACCAGATCACCGATGAACAGGTGACCGAGGCCGTTGACGCCCTGAGCGCCCTGGACACGATCCGCACCACGTGGTCCGGGGACGGGGACCTGGTCCAATTGTTCGCCAGCGGAGAGATCGTCGCCGCCAATCACGCCACTCCCGATATCGCCTCGGAGCTGCAGGATGAGGGAATCAACGCCGTGTACGTGGCCCCCGAGGAGGGACAGATCCTCTGGACCTGCGGGCACGGGATCTCAGCCAACGCCAAGAACCTCGATGCCGCTTACGCCCTGATCAACCACTACCTCGACCCCCAGAGCCAGCTGGTCTTCGCCGAGGAATACGACTACCTGGCCAGCAACTCCAAGATCCTCGACGTTGCTCCCGCCGAATTGATCGACGATCTGGGCCTCGACGATCCCGGGGCCATTGACCAGGTCACGATCCCCGAGGGCCTGCCGGACGACGAGGCTTTCTGGGACGAGGAGTGGAACCGTTTCGCCGGTTGACCGACCCGCCGATCGGCCATCCTCATGAATTCACCCAGAGGGTCCGGGTCCGGGTTGGTGTCAGACTCCACCAACCCGGCCGCCGACCGCCAGGCGATGCGTCAGTCGGACCGGTCCATATTCTGGACCATGTCCCGGCGGCGCCGCGCCGCGGCCCTGGTGCGGACCGCCTTCCTGGTGGCGATGGCTCTGCTCCTGTTCGGGCCCATCATCGTGCTGGCCGTGTTCAGCTTCAACGACTCCATAGTCATCGGCTTTCCGTTCGGGCAGCCGACCCTCGAGTGGTACCGGCAGGCCATGGCGGAGACCCCCGCGTGGGACTCTCTGCGGGCGTCACTGCAGGTGGCGGTCATCGTCACCCCGGTGTGTCTGCTACTGGGACTCCTCTCAGCCTTCGCTCTCTCCCGCTTTCGGTTCCGCTTCCGGGGAACCGCCAGTGGTTTCATACTCCTGCCACTTGTCATTCCCTGGTTGCTCATCGGGGTCTCAGGGCTGATCTTCTTCTCCCTGCTCAATGTCCGGCTGTCGCTGTGGACGGTGGGGGTCATGCACGTGGTCATCGCCTTCCCCCTGGTGACGGCCCTGCTTTCGGCCCAACTCGTGCGCCTGGATCCCCACATTCACGAGGCCTCACTCGACCTCGGGGCCACCGAGACCGAGACCCTTCGACATGTGATCGTCCCCCTGTTGCTCCCGACCATCGGCGCCTCGGCCGTATTCGTGTTCAGTTGGTCGTTCAACAACTTCATCGTCTCGTTCTTCACCGCCGGGTTCGACAACACCTTCCCCATCTGGGTCTTCTCGTCACTGCGCCGGGCCCGGGACCTACCGGTCGTCAACGCCCTGGCGACACTGGTGTCAGTGATTCAGATCCTCCTGATAGTCGGTGTGTGGCAGCTTCTGAAGATCAGGATGGACCGGCGGGGCCAGGACATCCGCGATGTGGTGGCGGGGGCCTGAGCACCGATGGTTGACGTCGGGAAATCCCTCGAAGGGCTCGAACACCAACCCGGAGATCAAGAGGAAGCGGTCCTCGACATCTCCTACGCCGGAAGGGGTCGACGACGGCGCTGGATTCCGTACGCATTCATCTCCACGCCGGTTGGGGTCCTGTTGACATTCTTCTCCGGTCCCCTGGTTCTGCTGGCGATTTACAGCTTCCAACGACGGAGCCGAACCGGAGACGGATCCTTCACCCTGGCGAACTACCGGGCGGCCGTACAGCCGAACATCCTCCATGTCGCCGGAACCACTTTCATTCTGGCGTCCATCTCCATGGTCATCCTCCTGGTGCTGGCCTACCCACTGGCGTACTTCATCGCCATGAAGGTCGGCCGCTGGGAGGTGCCCCTGCTACTGGCCCTCGCTCTCTCCGATGAGCTCAATCCACTGATCAGAATCTTCGGCTGGCGTACGATCCTGGCCCGAAATGGTCTGGTGAACACGGTTCTGCAGGGCATCGGAATCACCCATGCACCGCTCGACTGGCTTCTCTTCACACGGTTTTCGGTGGTACTGGTGTTGACCGCCTCATGGATGCCCTACGCGGTGATCCCCCTGTACGCGGCCATGAAGACCATCGACCCCCGGGTGCTGGAGGCCTCCTCCGATCTGGGCGCGGGCTGGTTCACGACCTTCCGTTACGTCATCTTCCCCCTCACCGCCACCGGCTTCGTGGCCACGATGGTCATCGTCTTCATACCGATCGTGTCCGACTTCGCCACTCCGGGTCTGGTTGGTGGCACGAGTGGCCGGATGCTGGCCTCGGTCATCGAAGACCTGTTCACCCGGCGGGGGGAATGGGGAGTGGGCTCAGCGCTGACCTTCCTACTGCTCGTGGTCTCCGGCTTGGTTGTCTACCTCTCATATCGGATCGCACGCGTCAGGAATCTGGACACCTCCTCATGAGCCGAATCAAGTCCCCCAGCCCCACCGGCGACCCCCCTCCCCGGCGGACGTCGGCCCTGGAACTCGTCGGGATCACCAAACGCTTCGGTGACGTGACCGCGGTGGACCGGATCTCACTGCGGGTCGAGCCCGGAGAGTTCTTCTCCCTTCTGGGCCCGAGTGGCTGTGGCAAGTCCACGACCCTGAGGATGATCGCCGGGTTCGAAGAACCCACCTCGGGCAGGTTGCTCCTCAACGGACAGGAGGGAAGCCGACTACCTCCATTCAAGAGAAGTACGAATCTGGTGTTTCAGAGCTACGCCCTGTTTCCCCACATGACGGTCAGGGACAACGTGGCCTACGGACCTCGCCGGTCCCGCCTATCCCGCAACGAGGTGACCGCACGGGTGGAGGAGGCCCTACGGACCGTGAAGATGTGGGAATTCGCAGACCGACTACCCCGTGCCCTCTCCGGAGGTCAGCGCCAGAGGGTGGCCCTGGCACGAGGTCTCGTCAACCGACCCGCGGTGCTGCTCCTCGACGAACCCCTCGGTGCCCTGGACCTGAAGCTGCGGCGGGAGATGCAGATTGAGCTCAAGGAGATCCAGAGACAGGTCGGAATAAGTTTCGTCTACGTCACTCACGATCAGGAGGAGGCCCTCACCCTCTCAGACCGAATAGCGGTGATGAACCGGGGGCGGATTGAACAGATCGCTCCGCCGGAGGAGATCTTCAATCGTCCGGCCACCAGATTCTGCGCCGACTTCATCGGTGAGGCGAACCTGGTGCCGGTCGAGGTGAACTCAAGATCAGATGCCCCGAGGGTCAACGTGACACTGCCCGATGGGACACGCGTCATGGTCGGTACGACTAGCGGTATCACCTCCGACACCCGTCGGGCGACTCTGGTACTACGCCCCAGCCGTATCAGCCTGGCCGGATCCGCCCCCGATCCCGCCGACACGACCACGGGCGGGTTTCGCGGGCGCGTTCGCCGGGTGATATTCCAGGGGTCGGTGGTGCGGGTGGACCTGGACTGCGATGGAGGTCCCCACCTGTCCGCCGCCGCCGCGGGATTCGATATCCCGGACCTTGAACCTGGTCGTGAGGTATGGGCCACCTGGAGAATCGAGCAGAGCCACCTGGTCGGCGAGACCATCAGCCCCAGTGACACGACAGGCACAACAGCATGAGCGAGAGCAAGTCCCCATTCCCGACCTCGGATCCCGTGAACCTCGGTGGCGCTGTTCCCGGTATCCGTAGCCGCGCCGCCCTGGACCGGGCCGCCACCCTCATACACGGGGCAGAGCCAGCTTCGCGGAGCACCGTGCCCATCGTCCTCGCCGGCAAGAAGGGCTCGATACTCACCGATGTCGACGGAAACCGGTTCATCGACTTCGTGGGCGGATGGGGCTCGACCCCACTTGGCGCCGACCATCCCAGGGTCATGGCCGCGGCGGTGGAGGGACTCCACCGGTACAGCGTCGAGAACACCGACTACGTTCCCGCCGAACCCCTCAGCACCTTCGCCGAGGCCCTGCTCTCCGTCGCCCCGTCCTCGCTGAGCCGTGTCGCCTACGAGGTCTCCGGCACCGAGACGGTGGAAACGGCCCTCAAGTTGATGCGGGCAGCCACTGGCCGGCCCTGGATCATCTCCTTCTTCGGCCAGTATCACGGAGAGTCCTACGCCGCCCAGGCGCTCAGCGCCCAACAGGCGGAGTTCCACGGGGGGATGCGTCACCTCATGCCCGGGTACCTCCACGTGCCCTATCCCGACCCCAGCCGATGCGTCTTTCGTCACGACGGCCCGTGCGACGGCACCTGCGTTACCGAATGGATCCGCGAGAGGCTGTGCTTCCACGTGGTTCCGCCCGAGGAAATCGCCGGGGTGGTCATCGAGCCGATCATCGGCGAGGGCGGGGTTCTGACCCCTCCGCCCGCCTTCTGGAGCGAGCTGGACGAATTGCGCCGATCCCACGGATGGTTGCTCACCCTGGACGAGGTGGAGACCGGTATGGGTCGCACCGGGCGGCTGTTCGCCGCCGATCACTGGGAACTGCAGCCGGACCTCATGTGTCTCGCCAAGGGTTTGTCGGGCGGAGCCCTGCCCCTGGGAGCGGTCCTGATGTCGGAGGCGGTGGCGGAAGCCACCGATGGTGTCCACACCGGGGGCACCTGGGCCGGCCAGCCCGCAGCCTGCCTGGCCGCCCGGGAGAGCCTGCGCATCATCACCGCCGAGGGAGTGCTCGACAACGTCGCCATACTCGAGGGCATCGCCAGGGATGCCCTGGAACCACTCCGTGCCGCGAGTCCGATCGTCGCCGACATCCGGATCAGGGGCCTGTACCTGGCTGTCGAGTTCATGGATCCCGCCACCGGCAGAAGGGCACCGGAGATATCGGCCCGCGTGCACCAGAGGTGCGTTCGAATGGGTCTGATCGGGATCCAGGACGACGTGGCCCACTACCGTGGTCTCCCGGCGCTGAACATGGAACCCGAACTGTTCAGTGCCGCCATGGAAATACTCAGCGCAGCCATTACGGAAGTGGGAAGAGACCTCGACGAATGACCTTGACGAACGGCCGCCCCCACCCGAACGGTGACCCGTCCGGAGCGGGGGTCATCGACGATCTGGATGAAATCGACAAGGCGCTGATCCGCGAGCTGCAGCAGGACGGCCGAAAGTCGTTCACCGACCTGGCCCGAGCCGTGGACCTCTCCAGCAACGCCACCCGACTCCGGGTGCAGCGACTCCTCCAGACCGGCGTCGTCGACATCGTCGCCATCACCAATCCCCTGACCCTGGGATTCCGCACCATGGCCATGGCCGGCGTGGAGGTGGAGGGTCCCGTGCGTGAGACCGCATCACTCATAGACGCAGTGGCCGAGGTCAGCTACGTAGTCATCTGCTCGGGTAGATACGACCTGTTGGTGGAGCTGGTCTGCGACGATGATGAGCAGCTCCTCCAGATCGTGGATGGAAACCTCAGGAAACTCCCGGGAGTGAGGAGGGTGGAGCTCTTCACATACCTGGATCTCAAGAAGCAGACCTACGCCTGGGGTACCCGCTGACATCATCGACCACCGAGTATGTCAACGACGGCGGGCCACCCGGTCAGAGCGTGCGGTAGACCTCGATGAGTCTCTTGGTGGAGGCCTCGATACCGAAATCGGCGGCCCGGATTCGTCCGGCCTCGCTCATGGCCCGTCGGGCCTCCGGATCGGCGATCAGGTCGGCCATCGCCGTGGCCCACACCCGAGGGTCACCCGGGGGCAGCAGCATCCCGGCCTCCGCCACCACCTCGGCCATGCCCGTGCCCGATGCCGCCAGTACCGGAACTCCGCGTGACATGGCCTCCACCGCGGCGGCGCCGAAGCCCTCGTAGCGGGAGGGGTACACCAGGGCGACGGACTCGTCGAGGGCTTCGTCGAGCTCGGCTCGGGGAACGTGACCCCTTATCTCGACCCGATCCCCCAGGTCGAGGTCCTCGACCAGCTGGCGAACACCCTGATCGGCCCGCCCGGGACTCCCGGTGAGGATGAGACGGGCGGACACCCCGCGCTCCCGCAGAACGGCCATGGCCCCTATGGCCACCCCGTGGTCCTTGTGGGGATGGGTGAGGGCCGGGTACACGAAGGTCG
>JALSTE010000400.1 GCA_026983855.1 Acidimicrobiia bacterium | reverse complement strand
GCGGTGGGGGCGGTTGAGGGTCACGGCCAGCACCCCGTCGGTGTTCTCGAGCAGAATCGGGTCCCCGGCCGCGCTGCTGTTCATGAATCCCCCTGTGGTGTCTGTGATGGTCCCGGGGGCACCATACTGGCGTCATGGGATTCGACCCCTATCGTCCCCAGCGGGCCTCCGTCGGCGACGTCGTCCTCATCATCTCCGCCCTGGTGGTGACCGCCGCCCTGGTCGCCTGGGCCTTCCTGGCCTGAGTTCGCCGATGGTCAGGAGCCACATCGACCCCGAGCCGGGTCACGAGATCCGTCGGATCCAGCCCTACGAGGCCCACAAGACCTACATCTGCCCCGGCTGCAACCAGGACATCCCTCCCGGTACCGGGCATCTGGTGGCCGTGCCCGAGGAGGCCCCCGACCTGCGCCGCCACTGGCACTACGGCTGCTGGGCCGCCCGCCACCGCCGTCGGCCGGGCCGGATGCGCTGACCGGGGAGCTGCTCGGGGAGCGGACCGGTCAGAAGGCGTTCTCCACCACCTCGACCCCGTCGGGACCCACCGCCACCACGTCGAATCGGATGGCGCGACGGGGCCGGCAGCCCGTTTCTCCCCGGGTGAGGTAGATGCCGGCCAGGCGGCGCAACCTCTTCTGCTTGGCCGGGGTGACCGCCTCCAGGGCGGTGCCGAAGCGGTCGCTGCTGCGGGTCTTCACCTCGCAGAACACCAGGGTTCCCTCCCCGGCCAGCACCAGGTCGATCTCACCCTCCCTCACCCGCCAGTTGCGGGCCAGCACCTCGTAGCCCCGCTCCGTGTACCACCCCGCCGCCGCCTCCTCGCCCGCGGCGCCCAGGCGACGGCGGGCGTCGGTCACGGGGAACCGAGGTCGGACTCGGGCAGCTTCTCGATGTTGACGTCCCGGAAGGTGACCACGGTGACCCTGGGCACGAACCGACTGGGCCGGTACATGTCCCAGACCCAGGCGTCGGTGAGTTCCAGCTCGATCCAGCTCTGCCCGTCGGCCTCGAAGACCCGCCGTTCGACCTTGTTCGCCAGGTAGAAGCGGCGTTCGGTCTCGATGGCGTACTCGAACACCAGGCAGACGTCGCGGTACTCACGCAGCAACGACAGCTCGAGTTCGGCGTCGTATGACTCGAGTTCTTCCGACATGACCCTCGCTGACCGGGGGGACCCCGATCTCCGTGATCGGTTCCCCGGCCGGGTTGGTTGAGGCCAGGTTAGGTCCCCGGGGGGGACATGGGTCCCTAGAAGCGCTTTTCCTTGACCCGGGCCTTCTTACCGATCCGGTCCCGCAGGTAGTAGAGCTTGGCCCGGCGGACGTCGCCGATGGTCATCCGCTCGATCTTGGCGATGATCGGGGAGTGGACGGGGAACGTCCTCTCCACCCCGACCCCGAAGCTGAGCTTGCGGACGGTGAAGCTGGCCCGGACACCGTCACCACGACGGGCGATGCAGATGCCCTCGAAAACCTGGACCCTCTCCCGGTTTCCCTCGACCACCCGGACGTGCACCCGGACGGTGTCCCCGGGGGCGAATTCGGGTATGTCGTCGCGGAGGTTCTCCAGGTCGACGATGTCGGTGCTGTGCATGGCGCGTTCCTGTGACTTCGGGGGTGGGGTCGTCACCCACGGTCGGGCGGGGAGTGAGCCTCGACGACTGGGCTTCTACGACGGTGGCTTCACGTCCTGGGCGGTGCGGCTCGCGGGCAGCACCGCCTCGGGCGCGGTTGACCACTCTATCCGAACCGGTCCGGTCATCCAATACCCCGGGGGTCAGGACTCGGTGTCGGCGGGGAACTCCTCCAGCAGGGCCCGGTCGGCGTCATCGAGGCCACCCCGGGCCTCGATGAGATCGGGGCGGAGGGCGATGGTCCGGTGCAGGGCCATGGCCCGACGCCAGCGGGCGACCCGTCCGTGGTCCCCCGAGCGCAGGATCCCGGGAACCCCCCGGCCCCCGAACTCCGCCGGCCGGGTGTAGTGGGGGTACTCCAGGAGACCTTCGGTGAAGGACTCGTCGCGGGGGGACTCCTCGTTGCCCAGCACCCCGGGCCGCAGCCGGGCCGTGGCCTCGATGATCACCAGGGCCCCCAGTTCCCCCCCGGCCAGGACGTAGTCGCCGATGGAGACCTCACCGTCCACGAGATCGTCGACGATCCTCTGGTCCACCCCCTCGTACCTCCCGCACAGCAGGGAGAACCCCCCGGTGGCGGCCAACTCGGCGGCCATGGCCTGGTCGAAGGGACGTCCCCCCGGGCTCAACAGCAGCAGGGGCCGGGGCGGGCGGACCTCGGCCACGGCGGCGAACACCGGCGGGGCCATCATCACCATCCCCGCTCCCCCGCCGAAGGGGGTGTCGTCGACGGTGCGGTGGCGGTCGGTGGCCTGGTCCCGGATGTCGTGGGCCCTCACGTCGAGGAGTCCCAGCCGGTGGGCCCGGCCCAGGATGCTCTCCGAAACGTAGCCCTCGATGAGCCCCGGGAAGAGGGTGAACACGTCGATCCGCAGTGGTTCGGCCACCGGTCAGCCCCCCAGGTCGAAGAGTCCCTCGGGGACGTCCACGGCTATGACCCCATCGGCCACGGAGGTCACG
>JALSTE010000399.1 GCA_026983855.1 Acidimicrobiia bacterium | reverse complement strand
GGTGCACCGCCAGCCCCAGCCTCCCCCCGTAGAACTCGACCATCTGGTCGAACTTCAGGGTGGAGCGCACAACACGGAACTCGGCCATCCACGGAGTTTCCCAGGTTGAGCGCCTCCGTGGCGAGTTGGTCGGCGGTGGTCAGCCCGAGGAGGGGGGCACCCAGCAGCCCCGTTCCTGCATCAGGCGGATCTGCCGGGCCGTGACCCGCTCGGCGTACTCGGCGTGCTTCATGGGTTCGCGTTCGGCGTAGAGATTGGCCGGGTAGATGGGTTCCTCGTAGATCATCTGGTAGAGCTCGGTGCGGAGATCCTTCATCCAGTTGGTCCACGGCGAGTTGGCCCGGTGGTGACGCATGGCCTCGATATTGATGGGGCCCGAAACCCAGGAGGACACCCCCGAATAGGCGTGCTTGCCCACGATCTGACCCCGGTAGTCGACGATCATGGAGCCTCCGCCGAAGGTGTCGATGGGGGCCTCGCTGTCGGCGGTCAGGTAGTAGGTGCCCACGTTGGGGGCGATCAGATACATGTTGTTGTCCAGGGCCCGGGCCCGGGTCTGGATCTCGAAGTAGTCGTTCGACGCTCCCGGGTGGGGGTAGGAGGCCCGGTAGACGACCTCGGCCCCGTTGAGGGCCAGGGCCCGGGCGTTCTCGGGGTAGGAGCCCTCATTGGCCATCATGATCCCCAGGCGGCCTATCTCGGTGTCGACCACGGGCCAGAAGGCGTCGAGGTTGCGACCGTACCTCTCGATCCACCAGTCGTAGACGTCATGGGGGCACATCGAGTGCTCCACGGGGAACAGTGGGGAGCTCTTGTAGTGCTTCAGGATGACCTCACCCCGGGGGTCCAGGATGAACCCGACGTTGAAGAAACGATCCTCCCAGTCGGGATGCCGGGCCTTGGCCTGGGCCATGATGAACACCCCGTACTCCCGGGCGATCTCCCCCAGGGCGTCGGTCTCGGGACCGGGGATGTCGATGGCGCAGGTGTTGGCGTACTCCACGTGATCGAGGTCCAGCACCTCGTCGTTGAACCCCTGGAGGGCCCCCTCGGGGAAGGCGATGAGTTTCACCGGCAGGTCCAGGCTGGCCAGCCACGCCGCCGCCTTGACCATGTGGGCCTGGTGCTCGATGTTGCGCATGATGTCGGCCCGTTCGGAGATCCCCCACATGGTGGGAATGAGGCCGACGGCGTTGTATGGCTCGATCATGGGCCGATGCTAGGGGCGACGACCCCGCCCGTGCCCGCCGGAATGGGACCCGGCCTCTGATCCCCCGGGTTCGGCCCCATCGACACCACCTCGCCCGCCCGAATGGAGCCGGGCCTCAGGGGTCAGGGGGACTGCGACGCCAGACGAACCATGCGGCAGCGGCGGCCGGAAGAACGAAGAGTCCCACGCCCGACAGGAGGAAGAACACCCCGAAGAGGGTGAGCAGCACCGCCGACACCAGCCAGGCCTTCCTCCGATTACTACGGGCGACCAACGGGAACCCGGCCAGGATCACGGGAACGAGGAGGATCGAGACCACGGCCACCACCCCTCCCGCCCCGACCTCCGAGTCGGTGGGGGTGAGTACCGGCTCACTCGGCCCAACCTCCGTCACGGGATCCGAGGAGGCCGAGCCCGAATCCGGACCCAGGTCCAGAGGAAAGAGCACCAGGGCCAGGAGGACCATCAGGACCACGGCCAGGATCAAGGGCAGGTACTCGACACGATCCCTCGGGACCTTCCGTCCCCGGCCCCGGTCCGGGGTGATCACGGCAGCCCCACCCGCTCTTCCACCACCCGGCACCCCACTCTGACCTGACCCGACACGGCGTCAAGTTCCCATGCCGCTGACCATGGCGTCAATGGCCTCCCCCGCCAGACGGGACCATTCCCCCTCGGCCAGATGCCCGTTCACGGCCAGGTCCGCCACCCCGTGAATGAGGGACCACAGGGCCCGGGCCTTACGTCCGGTGGAGCCCGGAGCCACGTCCCCGGACCTCTGGGCCCCGACCACCAGGTCAACCCAGGCCCGGTAGGCGGACCGGGCCTGGTGGAGCGGTGGTACCGCGGTCCGGAGAACATGAGCCGAAACAACCCGGGATTGGCGGTGGCGAACTCGACGTAGGCGAGGGAACCCCGCCTCAGCCTGGTGCGGGCGGTGCGTCCCCCCGACGCCCGTTCGGCGGTGTGGCGGGCCAGGGCCCCGAAGCCCTCGGCCGCCACCGCCGCCAGCAGGTCCTCCTTGTCCTCGAAGTGACGGTAGGGGGCGGTCTGGGACACCCCGGCCCTGCGGGCCACCTCCCTCAGGGAGAGGTGCCGGGCACCCGATTCGGCCACCAGGGCCCCGGCCTCGGCCACCAACACCCGACGGAGGTCGCCGTGGTGGTAGGAGGTGGTCACCATCGCACCATCATCGGTTCCCGTGTTGACAGCGTCAACTTCACAATGTGATCATTGTCAACATGGGGAGTGAGACGAGGACCGGCCGTAAGGTCACCGCCGAGGAGATCGCCTTCTACCGCGAGAAGGGGGCGGTTCACCTGCCCGGGGTGCTGGACCTCGACTGGGTGGAGAGGATCCGCGCCGCCGTGGATCGGGACATGGCC
>JALSTE010000398.1 GCA_026983855.1 Acidimicrobiia bacterium | reverse complement strand
CCGATCCCAAACCTCCTCCAGATCGATCACATCGTCGCCGATCAGGTGGGATCGCTTGAGCATCTCCAGGGCCGAGGGCGGGGTGCCGGCCCGCACGGCCATGAACGCCACCTGCTTCTCCCGTGAGGAGTAGGCGGCGTACATGGCGGGCAGGAACGAGATGATCAGGGCCACCTCGACGACACCGATGACGGCCTCGGAGATCGACAGCAGGATGTGGGGCCAGTCCTGGCCCCCGATGGCCGACCCCAGGGTGGTGATGTTCGCCCCCGACACCAGCACCGCCCGACGGAAGTCGTTGATCCCCAGGGGTAGGTAGATGAGGGCGTATCCGAAGAGAGTCACCAGTAACCACACGAAAGGCAGCACCAGCACCGCGAAGGGGGCGTAGTAGCCCAGCAGTCGTTCGCGGCGGGTCGGCGACACGTGGGCGGCCACCCGGTAGACCAACGACCGGACCACCACGTAGACCAGTCGGGTGATGAAAACCGGCTCGTCCCGGGGGACCACAACCGTGCGCACCGCCGAGGCGAAGGTGGTGACGACCAGGAACGCCCCGATCGTCGCCAGCAGGGCGTCGAGGACTCCGGCGAGGGTCAAAACTCCACCGACACCTTGACCGTGGCCCGACCCTGGGGTTCGTGGGCCAGGGCGAAGGCGGCGTCGATCTCCTCGATGGGGAGAATGTCGGTCAGCAGTGGGGCCACGTCGATCTCACCACGGCCGATGATCTCGACCGCGGCGGCGAAACTGGCCAGACCGGGCTCGTCCTGGGCTCCGTAGGTGGACCACCCGGTGAGTTTGCGCCGAAAGAAGTTGCGGTAGTCGAAGGGCACCGGTCTCTCGGAGTCGGGGAGACCGAACCACAGCAGGGTGCCCCCGACCCGGGTCAGGGAGGGCCCGGCCAGGAGGGTCTCCCTCCGTCCGACGGCCTCGATCACGTGGTCGGCTCCCCGGCCATCCGTGAGGTCTCGGACCACTCCGGCCAGGTCGTCGATGTCGGCCCTCACCGTGTGGTCGGCCCCGTAGAGACGGGACACCTCCAGGCGGGCGTCGCTCAGATCCGAGGTGATGATGGTGGCCGCTCCGGCCCGCCTCAACAGGTAGGTGAAGAACAACCCGGCCGAACCCTGACCCTGGACCACGACCGTCCGCCCGACCACGTCCACGGGGTTCTTGCGCAGGGCCCAGATGACGGTTCCGAGCTGCTGGGCCATCAGGTACTCCCTCAGACGGTCCGTCGCCTCCGGGGGGAGGGCCAGACAGTACGAGGCGGGAAGGGTCTGGTACTCGTTGAAGCAGGTTCCCACGGCGGAGTTGGGCACGGTCAGGACCGTGTCACCGACCGCGAGGGCGTCAGAGTGGGACTCCACCACGGTTCCGATTCCCTCGTGGCCGGGGAAGCCGTGGGGGCAGGGGGTGGGGGGAACGTCGACCCCGTGCTTGACCGTGTGCAGGTCGCTGCCGCAGATGGACGCGTAGGCCGACCGGACCACGACGTCCCCCGGACCGGGGGGCACCACCGTGGTCTCTGCGCACTCCATGCGGCCCACCTCCACCAGGCGGGCGCCACGCATCGGCGTTCCGGCCAGGTCGGAGACCACCTCCTGCCTGTTTGACGCCATTCCGCCTCCCTGCGGCTCGTGTGGTGCGCTTCGGCCATTGTGCCGGATCAGGCCCCCGGAACACATCTGGTGAGAGAATGCCCCCATGGCCGCAACCGAGACCACCAAGCTCAAGTCCGTACCCGGCTTCCTGATCCGCGACTGCCCCGACGGGGAGGGTTGGGTCGGCCCGGTGAGACTGGGGGCCCGCCTCCTGGCCGGGAACGCCCTGATGTACGCCCGGGCCGAGACCTACGCCATGGCCCTCACCGGCAGGCGGCTCGGGGGCGCCACCCTGGGCCTGAAGGTCACCCCCGAGGAGAGGGAGGCCACGGTGGGGGCGGTGGTGGATGAACTCTCCGGGCTCCTCGACGGTCGTCCGTTCCTGGTCGAACCCGGGCTGCGCATGAGCCGGGACGCCCTCGGCCCCCTGGCCGGTGACGACCCCCGCGGATCCCTCCGTCTGTCGGACCGCGACGGCGTCACCCTTCAGGACGAGATGGCGGGCACCGCGGCCGCCCGGGCGGCCGAGATCGTCCTCGGCGGTCTCGAGGACCGCCGGGTGGCGGTGGAGGGAACCGGTCCCGTGGCGGCGGCGGTGGCCCGGGCGGTCGTGGCCGGTGGGGCACGGGTGGTCAGGATCGCCACCGCCAAGGTCAGCGTGAGCGGGTCGTTCAGCCCCTCCGCCCTCCTCAGCCCCACTGGTGATCTCGGTGATCTCGGGGAGACCGAACCCGCCTGGAGAATCTGGGCCGGGGAGGGGATCGACGTCGTGTTCTGCGGCTCCAAACCGGGGGTCCTCACCGATGCCGGGGCCGGGGCCCTGGGTTCCACGCCAGTCGTCTCCTACGGACCGGCATCTATATCCCCCAAGGCCCTGGCCACCCTGAACCGGGCCGGGGTGCCCTCGGTGCCCGGGTTCGTCTGCCGGGCGGCGGCCTCACTGTCGTGGTGGCCCGACCCGGGGAGCGACGCCGACTCCTTCGTGGCC
>JALSTE010000397.1 GCA_026983855.1 Acidimicrobiia bacterium | reverse complement strand
TGTACACCGTCACCCTGATAACCACCGACGCCAACGAGGACCTGGCGGAGATCCACGACCGCACCCCCGCGGTGATCGGTCCCGGGGACTTCGAGGAGTGGCTGGACCCGGAGAACCACGACACCGACGCCCTGTCCGAACTTCTGGGGCCGGTCCCCGTCGGTGAGCTCGAGGCCTATCCCGTGACCCCGCGGGTGGGCAATGTCCGCAACGACGGTCCCGAACTGATCGAGCCCTGGGAGTCCGACGGCGACTCTCTATTCTGACTATTCCGATCGCCGACTCCCAAGGGGCTTGTTCTACTCTCGAGCGACCCGGATCGTCGGGGGAGACCCCCGGGGTCTATCACGGACCAGCCGGGTGGAGGCGGCTCTCGGTGTAGGGGATGACCGGCTCGAACCCGAGTCTCTCGTAGATGCGGCGGGCCCCCGCATTGGTTCTGGCCACGTTGAGGCCCACGAGGTCGGCCAGCGGCGCCAGACGCCGCAGCACCGCGGCTGTGACCCTGGTGCCGAGGCCCTCACCCCTCCGCTCGGGGTGGGTCAGCACGTTTCCCACCGCCGCCACCCGACGGTGCGGGTTGAGGACGTGGGTTCCGGCGGTGGCGACCAGGCCGCCTTCCTCGCCCTCGACACCCACGTAGGAGCCCTGCTCCAGCAGGTCCGGGGTGAAGAAGCGGCCCCGGTCGACCACCCGGGCCTGGAGATCGAGGACCCGGGCCAGATCGCCTCCGTCGAGGTCCACCACGTCGTCGTCGGGCACACCCTCGATGGCGGTGCGGTCACGCCACACGTACTTGACGTGAAGACCCAGGGAGTGGAGACGACGGCGCCGGGTGACGATCTCCTCACCGCCGAGGGCGAGGTTCAGGAAACAACCTCCGGTCAGGAGAGGCTCGAGGTGTTCGACCAGGAACATCACGGCGGCATCGTGGGGACGGCCCATGGCCACGAACACCGGCATCGGCAAACCCGACAACAGCAGTGCGTGGGCGGTGTCCACCCCCGAACCGTCCACCGCCACCCAGGCCCGGGTGGTGTCCCACAGTGGTGGGTCCAGATCGGCGAGGGAGTAGGGATGGGCGTCGGGGTCCCCGGCGATCAGACGAGCCAGACGTTCGGGGTCGTCCACCTCGACGGGACGGAAGCCCCCGCCGGTTTCGGTGATCAACCGGTGACGCCGGTTCCGGGGATCTCGCCCAGGGCGGTGAGGGCCTCACGGATCCGGCCGGCGGTCGCCTCCAGCTCGGCGGGGTCCACCGACGGAGCGGCGTTGGCGAAGTCCAGATCGTGCACCCCGCGGATCGGGACCAGGTGGACGTGGGTGTGGGGTACCTCCAGACCGGCGATCATCAGCCCGACCTTCACCGGATTGAACGCCCGGTCGATGGCCCGCGAGATGCGGCGGGAGACGTCGAACAGGTGGCCCGTGGTGGCCGGATCCAGGTCGATCCAGTGGTCGACCTCGGCCACCGGGACGACAAGGGTGTGGCCTGGTTGCAGGGGATTGATGGACATGAAGGCGACACAGGTGTCGTCTCGCCAGACGAAGGTGCCGGGCAGCTCGCCCTCGATGATGCGGGTGAAGATGGTGGCCATGTCCCCAGGCTAGGAGAGCGTCGTCCCCCGGGGCGCGTATCGGGCCCGAGAGGCCACGGGCGCCGAAGGGCGTCGTCCCCCGGGGCGCGGCTCGGCCATCCCGGCGACCTACGATGAGTTCATGGATCCCGCCACCCCGTCGAACCCCAGGACGGAGGCAGCGGGTCACCGGGTCCTGACCGTGCCCAACGGAATCTCCCTGGCCCGCCTGGCCGCCATTCCGGTGTTCGTGTACCTGCTCTTCGGCCGGGAGAACCGGGCCGGGGCGGCCGAGCTGCTGGCGGTGCTGGGGGCCACGGACTGGGTCGACGGCTGGATAGCCCGCAGGTTCGACCAGGTTTCGGAACTGGGCAAGATCCTCGATCCGGTGGCCGACCGGTTGATGCTGCTGGTGGGGGTGCTCTCCATCGCCATCGACGGTTCGGTGCCCCTGTGGATAGCGGTCCTGACCCTGGTCCGGGAGGGACTGGTTTCGATCGCCGCCCTGGTCCTGGCGGCGTTGGGGGCCCGGCGGATCGACGTCACCTGGTGGGGTAAGGCCGGCACCTTCCTCCTGATGTTCGCCTTCCCCCTCTTCCTGGCCTCCCACAGCACCCTGTTCTGGGCCGATCTGGCGGGGATCCTGGCCTGGACGTTCGTGATCCCCGGGTTGGCGATCCATCTCTACTCCGCCACCGGGTACGTTCCCGCCGCCCTGACCGCCCTCCGGGAGGGCAGGGCGGCCCGGGCCGTGGGTCGGGCGACGGAGGGGCGGCCGTGAAGGCGGTGATCATGGCCGGAGGCCAGGGAACCCGTCTGCGACCCCTCACGTCCAACCTCCCCAAGCCCATGATGCCCATCGCCAACCGGCCCATGATGGAGCACGTGGTCGATCTCCTGCGGAGCCACGGCCTCACCGACATCGTCGTCACCCTGGCCTTCCTGCCCGACGCCATCCGCAACCACTTCGGCGACGGCTCGGAGTTCGGGGTGCGGATCACCTACGTCACCGAGGAGGTCCCGCTG
>JALSTE010000396.1 GCA_026983855.1 Acidimicrobiia bacterium | reverse complement strand
CGACCTCCAGGAGCATGTCGGCGCACTTGTGCTTGATGGCCTGGAAGGAGCCGATGGGCCGACCGAACTGCACCCGGTCCTTGGCGTACTGGACGGCCATCTCCAGCACGATCTGGGCCCCACCGACCTGCTCGGCGGCCAGCCCCACCGCGGCCAGATCCAGGATCTTGGCCAGGTAGGCGAAATCCTCGGTGTCGGTGAGATGCTCCGCCGGGGTGTTCTCGAACGTCAGACGGGCCTGCTTACGGGTCTGGTCCATGGTGGACAGCGACTCCCGGCTGAGACCGGCGGCGTCACCATCGACGGTGAACAGCTCGATGCCGTCGTCGGTGCGGGCGGCGACGATGATCAGGTTGGCGGTGGCGCCGTCGAGGACGTAGGTCTTCTCGCCGTTGATCCTCCACGTGTCACCGTCCCGGGTGGCGGTGGCGGTGACCCCCTCGGCGTCCCACCGGCCGTTGGCCTCGGTGAGGGCCAGGGTGGCGATGGTCTCGCCCGAGGCGATTCCCGGGAGGTACTTCGCCTTGGCCTCCTCGTTACCGGAGTGGATGAGGGTGTTGGCTCCCAGCACCACGGTGGAGAAGAACGGGGCGGCCATGAGGGCCCGACCCATCTCCTCCAGCACCACGATGAGCTCCACGTAGCCGTATCCCTGGCCACCGTACTCCTCGGGGATGATCAGGCTCTGGAGCCCGAGCTGTTCGGCCATCTGGGCCCATACGGCGGGGTCGTATCCCTCGGTGGTCTCCATGAGGCGGCGGACCTCGGACTCCGGTGACTTGTCCTCCATGAAGGAACGGACGATGTTGCGGAGCTCTTCCTGCTCCTCGGTGAAGGCGAAGTTCACGGTGTCTCCCAGGGTTGACGCGAGCCGACGTCAGATGTTGTAGCACCACGCCGACGATGGAACACATCGAGGTGTGTACGCGGGTGTACACTTCGAGAATGGCGCACGGCGGAGACAGGCCCCGACGGGGGAAACCGACCCCACGGGTGAGATCGACCCGACGGGCGGGTTCCCCAGCGGCTCTCGAGGACGAGCAGGGCGGCCCTGCGAGTCTCCGGGTCGGTGTCCGCCACCTGAGATCCGACCTGGCCGCTCTGGTGCACCGGGCCCAGATGGGCGAGCGGACGGTGGTCACCGTCGATGGTCGCCCCGTGGCCCAGCTCACCTCCCTGGGCGGGGACCGGCGGGACCTCGACGACCTCATCGCCACCGGGGCCCTGCTGAGGCCACGCGACGGGGGTCGGCCCCGGTGGCCCGCCGGCGGGCGCCTGGCCGCCGGTACCACCACCGATTCCGCCCTGGACCGGGTCCGGGGAACCCCGTGACCCCGCCGGTGAACAACGCGGTCCCCGGCACCCCGACCCGCCCATGACCCTGTTCCTGGACTCCTCGGCGTTGGTCGAGCTCGGCGTGGTGGGCGACCGGCGGGAACTCGTCCTCGCCGCCCTGACGAATTCGCCCACCCGGTGCGCCTCGGCCCTGGCCCGAACCGAGGCCATGCTGGCCCTGCGACACCTGGCCCTGGGGCCCCACGAACTCACCGAACTGTGGGCCGAATTCCGATCGGCCTGGGATTCCCTCCACGTCGTACCGGTGGACGGCCCCTGCCTGGACCGGGCGGTGGAGGTCGGCTCCACCTTCAGCATCGGGATATCGGACGCCGTTCAGCTCTCCGCGGCCGATCGCCTTCCGCGCCCCGTCGGTTACCTCACCTTCTCCCCCTCCCAGATCCCAGCCGCGGCCGAACTGGGCTTCGAGGTGATCTCCGAGTTCGGGGGCTGAGCATGGCCGGGACCGGCCGACGTCCCCCTCGAGGCGGTGATCTCCGGGGCCGGGTCTCCCTGAGGACCACCGCCCTCCCGGGATCGGGGGGAGCCCACGGTGGTCTTCGATGACCACCCATGGTGGACCACCGCCCTCCCGGGATCGGGGGGAGCCACCGGGTGGGGCATGCCGACATCCTCTGGTTGTGGCCCCCTCCCGGGGGCCGGGGTCGCCGCCTAGACTCTGAGCCATGGAGGGTTATCACCCGGCGGTCGAGGAGTACACCGAGGCCATCTACGAGCTGCGCGAGGACTCCGTCAAGGTGATCCAGGCCCGCCTGGCCGAACGCCTCGACGTCAGTCGCCCAGCGGTCTCGGAGATGATCCGCCGCCTCCAGGCCGACGGACTGGTCCACATCGACAAGGGTCGGATCCACCTGACCCCCGATGGGGAGCAGATAGCTGAGCGTACGGTGCGCCGCCACCGCCTGGCCGAGAGGTTCCTCACCGACATCCTGGGTCTGAGCTGGGCCCAGGCCCACGTGGAGGCCGGTCAGTGGGAGCACGTGATCTCCGACGAGGTGGAGCAGGCCATGCTCGCCAAGTTGGGCCACCCCACCACCTGCCCCCACGGCAACCCGATCCCCGGCTCGGAGTACATCGCCCCCGAGACCGTGGTGCTGGCCGATCTGCCCTCCGACTCGGGCTTCGTGGTCAGCCGCATCCCCGAGGAGTTGGAGTTCACCCGGGGAATGCTGGAGTTTCTCGAGGAGAACCAACTCACCCCCGGCAATTCCGGAAGGGTGGTGGCCACCTCCCCGGAGGGAGCCACCA
>JALSTE010000395.1 GCA_026983855.1 Acidimicrobiia bacterium | reverse complement strand
GGGAAACTGATTCCCCAGGTCGGGGATCGTGGGTAGCGGACTGGCGGAGAGCCTCACCGGGAGCCTGCCCGGCGTATTGGTCAGCCCGGGACCAGCGGAGATCGGCGGTGGGGTCAGGAGACCTCGGTGGGGATTCCCAGATCGGCGGCGAATTGGTCGGGCTTGTTCGCCCTTCCGACCTCCACCCCCACCGTCGAACCATCGCTGAAACTCAGGTCGATGACCCCGGCCAGCTTCCCCGGGCGGTAGAACCAGCCTCGGAGATCCTGGAGGGGAATGGAGGTCACCGGATCGGTGATCCGGGTCCGGAAGACACCCTGGGAGTAGCCGAACACCACCAGACGGCGGTCGGTCACCGCCAGCACCCCCTTGTCGTTGGGCAGACCGGCGGCCAGCGACCCCTCGAAGGTGTCGTAACCCTCACGGGCGGCCTCACCGGCCGGTCCGCTCATCCTGTGGCCCATCTGGCCGGCGACCGACCCCCGGCCGGACATGGTGCGACCCAGTCCCTCCACCATCCCGAAGGTGAGCTGGCCGGCCAGCGTCCCCCGACCCTGGAAGAAGGTGGCCTCCCGCAGGGTCTCACCGGGATCGAGATCCGGTCCACGTTCCTTGAGGACTCGGGCTTTCCAGTCGGGCATCGCCGGACTCTAGTGCCAACGGGGCCGGTGACCGAAGAAAGCCTCTCCACCGGTCGACGGGCGAACCATGGACACCAGTTCCGAATTCACTGCCTCGATGCCCCCGGGGCCCGTCCGGCGGCCCCGCCCGGGTCATCTTCGGGGTGCAGGATTCCTGGTTGTACTCCTGCTGGTGGGGGTGTTACTCCCCGCCTGTCGGGGCGGGGAGGAACCGGCGGCGGGGTCACCGTGGCCGCCTCAGATGCCCTCTAACCTGGAGGTCGTCTTCAGTCGGGATGGTGGGATGCTGCCCTGGATGGAGACCATGACGGTGACCCCCAGCGAGGGTCGGTACGCGGTCCGGTCCGACGGGCTCGGCGTGGACGTGCTGTACACCCCCGCCTCGGCCCGGGTCGAGGACCTCTACCGCGAGGTGAGCCTGGGCCGGTTCGACCTCTATGAGGTGGTGCCCTTCGGGGACGACGAGATGATCCACGACGCGGAGACCATCTCCTACCGGGTGCGGGCGGGGGCCGTCAGCCACCGCCTGGGCACCAGCGGGGAGGACATATCGGGGGTCGACACCGGTCATGATCCCCTCGGTGCCGTCGAGTCATTCCTGTCGCCGCGGGAGGTGCCCGAGGCTGAATCACAGGTGTACGTGGTCATGGAGAGCTCGCCGTCCACCTACGGCAAGGGGATCGTGATCGACCTCGGTGGTTCCGACGTGGCCATAGGTCCGGAGTCCTCGACCGCGGGATTTGATCTGCACTGGAGCGGGCCCGATCGAACGGTGACGGTGCAGATTCGGGACCAGGACCAGTCGGGGGAACCGGTGGTGGTCGGGACCCTCTCCCTGGACCTCCGCTCGGGCGGGCGGATCACGGTGTCGGCCGACGACTCGGGTCAGTTGACCGTGACCTCCTGACCCTGCGGTGACTCCCTCTCTATGGAGGGACGGTCGGCTGTTCGCTCGTTCCCCTGTCGCGTCGATTCATCACCCCGGTGAATCGGCTCCCACCGCTGCGCCGGTCACTCAGGCGCCGTCGACGGGAATTGGCGCCGGCGTCGGTTCGCCGTCCCGGTCGGTACGGGTCTCCGCCGTGAATCCCCAGAGGACCACGGCCAGGGTGAGGATCAGGAGCAGGGCCGTCGGTCTGTCGTCGCGGGGAGCCCGGGTGGTGAGGGCGTCGTGGATGGCGACGTTCTGGCCGGCGATCAGGTCCAGTGACCGCAGGGCGTCGTTGAGTTCCCGGGTCTGGATCGTCAGCAGGTCGCGGGCGACCCAGCCGTTGACGACCTGCTGCTGGGGGGCGGACTCGGCATTGGCGTTGTTGCTCCGGTAGTCACTGAGGGCCGACTCGGTCGCCGGGGAGTAGTCGGTTACCAGTCGCCCCGGGGTGGGTAGGGCGGTGGCCGGCTGGGGTTCCCCCGGCTTCCCGGTGACGAAGATGACGACGGCGGCGATGGCGAGCATCACCATTCCGGTGCGGCGGATGGTTGACATGGGGAAGGCTCTCATACCCACTCTCTGGGGTGTTCCCGTGACAACCCCCCGGGAGCCGGAGCCCGGGTCGGCCCCCCGATGTTCACGGATCGGTTCGATGGTTGCGGTACCGCGGGCGGCGCTTTGGCATTCGGGGGCTGTCACGGCCGGCGGCTATCAATGGGGTGACAGGAGGTGGTCATGGACCCGTTCGGCGGTCCGCTCTACAACAGTCGGCCCGGGGGCGCCGCTCAGGGGGGCGGTTGCTTCATCTTCATGATCCTCACCCTGATCGTGGGCCTCATCACCGCCGTCATCGCCGCGCTGGTGGCCACGGCCCGGATGATCTTCCGCCTCTACCTGGCCCTGGTCGTGTGGAACCCGTTCAGGGTCAAGGACGGCAACGCCCCCGCCGTCTATGCCGCACTCGTCGTGGGTGTGATCGTGCTCCTGGTGTGGCTCACCTCCTGAGAAGGGCCTCGGGACCGGGGGTGGGCTC
>JALSTE010000394.1 GCA_026983855.1 Acidimicrobiia bacterium | reverse complement strand
CGTCGCCGGTGCCGAACCGCCCGAGGAGTCACCGCAGGCGGCGGCGATCAGCCCCAGGGCGAACAAGATCACCAGGCCGGAACGGACGCGTCTGCGGTGGGGCTCTCGCCCGGTCCCGGACCGGGTCCCGGCCGCCGGGTGGAACGGGGAACTGATGCTGGTCATGGCGGATGCCTCCTCGGCGAAGAACTGCACCGCTATCCCCATCGGTACCGCGGTCGGGGGGCAAAAGGTCATCACCCCGAACCGGGCGGCCCTCCGTCCCACGATCGGGATCCGGGTGGTCACCTGACTGCCGCGGTCACCGGCACGGACCAGTCCCCGAGCGTCGATGGCCGTATCCGGCCCAGGTGGTGATCAGTGTGGTGGCCGGGATCAGATGGCGGCGCAGATGTCGCCCAGGTCGAAGGCGTTCACGCAGACCGCGAGGTTCGGGGTGGTCCGCAGGCTGCCCCCGGCGATATCCGAGCAGCCGTTGTCGTCGCAGAACCGGACATCGACCGACCCGTCGATGCCCGAGGTTCCGAGTTGCAGGGAGACATCGGCCCGGAACTCCCCCGACACGTCGATGATCGTGGCTCCGAACCGGGCCACCTCGAGGGCCCCGGTGGCGGTGTCCCGGGCCACGAACAGGGCCACGATCCGGGGATCGGTGTCCACCGGGATGGCGTCGAGCCCGGCCTCGATGCCGTCCAGTACACCCTGGGCCAGATCCAGGACCCCCTGGGCGGTGGCCCGGTACCCGTACTGGGTGGTGTTGGCCAGTTGAAGGGCGCCGATCTCGAGGCCCAACCTGGCGTCCTCGAACGGATTGGCGGTTGCCTCCTGCTCCTTCACCTTCTGGGCGATCAGACGGTCGTTGTAGGCGATGTTGGCCAGGACATCGTCGAGGTCCCGGCGGGCCTTGGCGACCGCGTCCCGGGCGTCCCGGAAGGCGGCGGAACGGTTGCGGCGTCCCTCACGGATCTCGTTACGGAGGCGGTCGATCTCGCCGTTCAGTTTGTCGACCTCGGCCTGGGCGGCGTCGATGCCGGCGGTGGCGGCGGAGGAGAATTCGTGCAGGAAGTCCAGGGGCAGGACCAGGGAGGCGTCGCCCCGCAGGTCGATGCCCCCGGGTCCGACCATCCCGGCCAGGGCGATTCCCCCCAGGGGGGAATCGAGCGTGCCCCGGGCCGTCAGTCCCTCACGGTCGAGCCTGAGGGCGGCGTCGCCGCTCAGGTCGATTCCCCCTATCCGGAGGCCACCCACCACGTCGACGTAGCTGTCCAGCGGGTCCCCGGTGGAGATCAGCAGCTCCACCGCCGCCTGTCCACCGAGGTCGATGTCGGGATGGAGGCTCACCGTCGAGGTGCCCGAGGCGGTGACCCCGGTGACGTCGATCCGGAGTTGTCCCTGGACGGTGAAGCCGTCGTCCACCGCCACTCCGAACAGGTCGCCCAGGGCACTCAGTCCCAGACCGAAGTTGCCGGCGGCCTCGAAGTAGCTGTCGGCGGAGGGAACCGGTACGGCGCCGGTCGTGTCGAGGCCCAGCACCCCGCTGACCAGGAGCTCGTTGCCCTGGGGGATCTGCAGGGGAATCCCCAGGGGCAGGGATACGTCCTCGCCACCGAGCTTCCCGGCGTAGCTCACCCTCAGGCCCCGCTGATCGGCCTCCACCACCACCCCGGCCCGGCCGAGGGGGAACTCGATGTCGAGCTTGTCGGGGATGAAGGGCAGGGTCACCGAGAGATCACCGGTACCGGCGGTGCGCACGGCATCCGCGCTCATCTCGATCACGGTCATGCCGTCGAGGCTCATCCCCCCGGGTATGGGAACCACCCCGTCCACCACCACGTGGCCGTTGAAGGAGGGGAGGGGCTGGTCGGGGTCGTCGTCGCCGACGAAGGGGATACGACCGCCGAGCGAGAAGCCGATCCCGCAGTCGACCAGTCCCTCGGTGTCGGTGAGGTCCAGGGTGTAGGGATCCGACGCCTCCTCGGGGGGCTCGGTCGTGGTGGTCGAGCTGGTGGTGGTGGTCGAGCCGTCGGGGTCCTGCTCGTCTTCGGACTTGTCTTCGGAGTCGAAGGCGTCGCAGGGGCCGCCGATGTAGAGATAGGGGTCGGAGGGGTCGAGAACCATGACCCCCGGCGAGCCCACGGGTATGGAGATCTCGGGGGGCAGGGACTCCTCGCCGGGTCCGTCCCCCAGCCCGGTGTTCACGCTGAGTCCGCCGTCGAAGACGAAGTAGGTGTAGACGGTGTCGTCGTTGAGATGGGCGCCGAGGTAGGCGAGTTCGGATCCGGTGGCCGTGCCGACCCGGGCGGGGGAGCGGGTGAGAATCCGAGAGTCGGAGAGGATTCCCGCACTGGGGAACGGCGTCAGGGCCGTGCCGTCCACGATCCGGGGGCCGTCGGGGCCCTCCTCGATGGTGAGGTCGGCCTCCTCGAGGTCCAGGGGACCGGCGGCGGTCTGCAGTTCGACCCTGCCCGAGGCCACGGCGGTGCCGTCGTCCCCGGCCCGAATGTCTGAGGCCACCAGTCCACCCGGAGTGGAGGCACCCGGCCCGGAGGGTTCGGCGGGCGACCCATCGGTTGGTTCCCCCTGCTTCAGCCCCGATATGAGAGATCCGTCC
>JALSTE010000393.1 GCA_026983855.1 Acidimicrobiia bacterium | reverse complement strand
TTTCATGAACGCGACGGCCACCACCGAGAAGTTCGGACTGGAGCCCACGCCTCTGAGCCGGGTTCTCGGGGAGCTTTTCGGAGGGGTCCCGGTGGGCCCGGAGGTACCGTCGGAGGGGTGAGCGACACCTTCCCCCGCCAGTACGCCCGGACCCGCCGTTTCTCCCTGGGAACCCCCCGCAATCTCACCGTGTCCCCCGACGGTGAGAGGGTCGTGTTCCTGCGCAGCGCCTCGGGGGAGGACCCGCGAACCTCCCTGTGGGTCCTGGAGGTGGCGACCGGAGAGGAGAGGCTGGTGATCGACGCCTCCTCATCGACCGGACCGGTGTCGATGACCGGAGCCGAACGGGCCCTGCGGGAGCGCACCCGGGAGAGCGCCGAGGGCGTAACCGCCTACAGCACCGACCGGACGGTTGACCGTGTGGCCTGCCTCCACCGGGGCTCCCTGGTCGTGGCCGACCTGAGTTCCGGGGGGGTGGAGACACTTGAGTGTGAGGCCGGGGCGTTCGGCCCGGTGGTCTCACCCGACGGTGCCCACGTGGCCTACGTGTCGGGGACCGGACTCCGGGTCACCGGCCCCGGGGATCCCGATCGGCTGCTCATCGACGAGGACTCGCCGACCGTGAGCTGGGGGCAGGCCGAGTTCATAGCCGCCGAGGAGATGGGGCGCACCCGGGGTTTCTGGTGGTCGCCGGAATCGGACCGTCTGGCCGTGGCCCGGGTCGATGTCGCTCCCGTGACCGCGTGGTGGATCTCCCATCCGGTGGATCCCGCCCGGGCCCCGACGGCGATCAGGTACCCGGCGGCGGGTGGGGCGAACGCCACCGTGGGGCTGTCGTTGATCGGACTGGACGGCTCGCGGACCGACGTGAAGTGGGACCCCGGGGAGTGGGAGTACCTGGCCGCCGTCCGCTGGACCGATGAGGGACTCCAGATGACCCTGCAGAGCCGTGACCAGCGGCGTCTGCTGTTCGCCCGGGTGGATCCCCGAACCGGCGACATCGAGACCCTGGCGGACCTGTCGGATCCCCTCTGGGTGGAGTTGGTTCCCGGGGTTCCGGTCCTGGCCGGTGGGAGGCCGGTCACCGTGGAGGAGGTGGACGGTTCCCGCCGCCTGTGCGTGGACCGTGTTCCGGTGACCCCGGTGGATATGTGGGTGAGGGGTGTGGCCGACACCGATGCCGAGCGGATCGTGTTCACGGCCTCGGTGGAGCCCACCCGGGTGGGGGTGTACGAGTACCGGTTGGCCGGGGACGAGTTGGTCGCCGTCACCCGCACCCCGGGTGTCCACTCGGTCGCCGCCGGGGGAGCGACCCTGGCCGTAACCTCCCGCACCCTCGAGCGCTGGGGGGCCCGGGTCGAGGTCCTGGGCCGGGAGGGACCACGGCGGACCATCGAGGACCTCTCGGTCCGTCCCCTGGTCGAACCCCGGCCCGAGATGCTCCGCACCGCCGACAATGACATCCGGGTGGCGGTGCTTTGGCCGAACCGGCCCCATGAGGGCCCACTGCCCATCCTGCTGGACCCCTACGGTGGGCCCCACGCCCAGAGGGTCCTGGCGTCGTTCAACTCCTTCCTGGTGTCACAGTGGTTCGCCGACCAGGGATTCGCGGTGGTGGTGGCCGACGGCCGGGGCACCCCGGGAAGGGGAGACGGATGGGAGAGGGCCGTGGCCGGTGACCTGGCCGGCCCGGTGCTCGAGGACCAGGTGGAGGCCCTGCTCACGGTGGTCGATCGGTACGGGGATCGGGTGGATCCGTCCCGGGTGGCCGTGAGGGGATGGTCCTTCGGTGGGTACCTGGCCGCCCTGGCGGTCCTGCGCCGTCCCGACGTGTTCGCCGCGGCCATCGCCGGGGCGCCGGTCACCGACTGGGCGTTGTACGACACCCACTACACCGAACGGTACCTGGGGACCCCCGGTGAACAGCCCGAGGCCTACGGGCGCAGCTCCCTGGTGGACGAGGCCCACCGGCTGGAACGTCCCCTCATGCTCATACACGGGCTGGCCGACGACAACGTGGTGGCCGCCCACACCCTCCGCCTCTCCCGGGCCCTGCTGGAGTCGGGTCGTCCCCATGAGGTGCTGCCCCTCTCGGGGGTGACCCACATGACACCCCAGGAGGAGGTGGCGGAGAACCTCCTGATTCTCCAGGTCGACTTCCTGCGGCGGTCCCTCGGCCGCGGGACACCCGGCGAGGCCACCACCCCGATGGCCTGAGGGGGGTCGTGGGCGTCGGGGGTCTGCGGTGGCGGGTCGGGTCGGGTCCCCTGGGGATGGCATTATCGGGGGTCAGTTATCCACGGAGGAGCCCATGACCACCAAGCCGGACGACGATGGAAGATTCCACAAGGGTGAGAAGGTCGAGGCGGCGGTGGATCTTCCGGGAGTGCCCGAGGGAACCCCGGGTAAGGTCATCATCGAGGACGGGGTACGGCGTTTCCGCTACTGGGTCAGGTTCGAAAACGGGGTGGCCATGGGCTCATTGACCCCGGAGAAGCTGAGGCGACCCGAGCATCGTCACCAGTCCGTGTTGTGAGGTTGGTTTTCGGGCCGGGCCGGCTCTGAGGCGACCCGAGCATCGTCACCAGTCCGGGGTGTGAGGTTGGTTCTG
>JALSTE010000392.1 GCA_026983855.1 Acidimicrobiia bacterium | reverse complement strand
GGGCCTCGACCGTCACGTCCAGGGCGGTGGTGGGTTCGTCGGCCACCAGCACGGTCGGGTCGTTGGCCAGGGCCATGGCGATCATCACCCGCTGCCTCATACCTCCGGAGAGCTCATGGGGGTAGGCCCGGGCCCGACGGGCAGGGTCAGGTAGCCCGACCCTCGTGAGCAGTTCGACAACCCTTCCCTGGCGTGCCTCCCGGTCATCCCAGCCGTGATAGGTGAGGACGTCCTCGATCTGCCGTCCGACCCGGGCCACGGGATTCAGGGAGCTCATCGGATCCTGGAACACCATGGCGATCTCCGAACCCCGAACGCTCCGCAGATCCGACGGTGAGGCCGAGATCATCTCCGTGTCCCCGACTCTCACCGATCCCGAGACTATGCGGCCGGGTGGGTCGACCATCCCCAGCAGGGCGGTGGCGGTCACCGACTTGCCGCATCCGGATTCCCCCACGATCCCCAGTTTCTCCCCCCGGGACAGGGAGAAACTGACTCCCCGTACCGCCCTGACCGGTGGATTGGTGGCGAACTCCACCCGCAGGTCCTCAACCTCGAGAACCGTGCCGGAGTCTCCCTGGGGGTTGTTCACCGGTCGCCATCCACGTTCAGAAGGTCCCCCAGGGCGTCACCGAGGAGATTGAACCCCAGAATGGAGATGGAGATGGCGGCGCCGGGGAGCAGAACCGCGACGGGGTTCTGCAACAGGTAGACCCGACTGTCGACCAGGATGGCCCCCCATTCAGGGGAAGGCGGTTGAACGCCGAGACCGATGAAGCCGAGGCCGGCCACCTCCAGGAGAGCGACCCCCAGTCCGATGGAGGCCTGAACGACCACCGGCCCGATCCCGTTGGGCAGCACGTGATGGAACAGGATTCGTGGCGGGCTCAGCCCCACCGATCGAGCCGCCAGCACGAACTCCCGCTCACTGATCGCTATCGACTGGGACCTCATCAACCGGGCGAAGCGGGGCACGGCGGGAACCGAGACGGCCAGGATGGTGTTGGTGACCCCGGGTCCGCGGGCCGCGGCTATGACCAGGGCCAGCAGGAGGGGTGGGAAGGCGAGGAGGATGTCCACGACCCTCATGACCACGACATCGAACCAACCCCGGACGAACCCGGCGACGAGGCCCATACCGCTGCCCATCAGCAGGGCGATGGCCACCGAGGTGACCGAGATGAGCAGACTGACCCGGCCGCCGTGGAGGACCCGGGCCAGGATGTCCCGCCCCTGGACGTCCGTTCCGGCCGGATGGGCCGGGGTGGGGCCCTCGAGACGGTGGACCAGGTCGTTCTCCAGGGGGTTCAGGCGCCAGCCCAGAGGTCCGAGCAGCACCAGGAGCACCATGGTGATGACGATCAGAACCCCGATGAACGAGAGTCGGTTGCGACGGAGGCGGGCCAGGGCGGAACGACCCGGGGAACTCACGGCCGTCATGTGCTCTCCCTGATCCTGGGGTCGAGCAGTCCGTAGGAGATGTCGACGACCAGGCTGGAGAGCACGTACAGGAATGCCAGGAGCAGGCTGACCGCCTGGACCACCGAGTAGTCACGCCGCTGAATGGCCGACAGGAGATAGGTGCCCAGTCCGGGCCAGGAGAACACCACCTCTATGAGGACAGCGCCGCTGAGCAGGGCCGGGAGCAGAATCCCCAGCAGCGTCACCAGGGGCAGCATGGCGTTGCGTGAGACGTAGCGCCACACGATTACCCTCTCGGGGACGCCGAAGGCCCGGGCGGTACGTACATAGGGCGCCGACAGCTGATCGGAGAACGCCTCACGGGTGTAGCGGGCGGTGAGGGCCACGGGGATCACCGCCAGGGTGACGGCCGGGAGGAAGAGGTGGCGGAGGGCCTGGAGGAAGAGCCCGAAGTCGCCGGCCAGGAGGGTGTCCACCAGAACGATCCCGGTCCGACGTTGCAGATCGGAGAAGGCCGGTACCTCGCCCCCGAAGGGAAGCCACGCCAGCTTCACCGAGAACAGCCAGACCAGGATCAGGGCCAGCCAGAAGGAGGGGACGGAGAGGCCGAGGAGAACGACCGTGCGGGACAGGTGATCGGCCCCTCGGCCCCTCCTGATCGCAGCCAGCACCCCCAGGGCAACCCCGATCGGAACCCCGATGAACACCGCGGCCACGGTGAGGCTGATCGTGGTCGGTAGTCGTTGGAGTATCTCGCTGGTCACCGAACGGGAGGTGAACAGTGATGTACCGAGGTCACCGTGGAGCAGGCGGGACAGGTAGGAGCCGTACTGCACCAGGAGCGGCTGGTCGAGTCCGAGACGGGTCCTCATGGCGTCAACCGCCTCGGGAGGCGCCAGTGGCCCCCCGGCCAGGGTCTCGGCCGGGTCCCCTGGAATCAGGTGGATGGCCAGAAAGGTGACCAGGGTCACCCCCAGCAGGGTGATCGGGAGCAGCAGCAGGCGGCGGCGTATGAGTCGTTTCATGGTGGGCTGGTGAGGAGATGGTCCACGGTGCTCACCGGGTGCGGGATCGGGGAGTCATGCCTTGATGATCTCCGTCACGGCCTCGGTGGGCCAGGCCCGGCCGACACAGCCGGGGTCGGTGACCACGTCCAGGAGCCCGGGGGCCTTCCCCAGTGGCACTCCGGTCC
>JALSTE010000391.1 GCA_026983855.1 Acidimicrobiia bacterium | reverse complement strand
GCTCCCGGTGCGAGGGCCTCGTTCTCGTCGAACACGGCGGGGAGGACCTCGTAGGTCACGTCGATGAGTTTCAGGGCCTCCGCCGCGATCTCGGGGGTCTCCGCCGCCACCGCCGCCACCCGGTCCCCAACGTGGCGGACCTTGTTGTCGAAGCTGACCTGGTCCAGGGGGGCCGGGTTGGGCCATGACTGGCCCCCCGAGGCGTACCTCACCCGGGCGACGTTCCCGTGGTGGATGACGGCGTGCACCCCGGGCAGGGCCCGGGCGGCCGAGTCATCGATGGAGACGATGCGGGCGTGGGCATGGGGGCTGCGCAACACCTTGGCGTGCAGCATCCCCCTCATCTCGATGTCGTCGACGAAGGCCCCGTTGCCCTTGGCCAGTTTGATGGCGTCGACCTTCAGTTCGGGCTTGCCGACCACCGCGGTTGGGGGGACGTCGGAGGAGAGCACGATTCTGGGCGCCGCGGCCGACGACCCGGGGACGGAACCGGGGGTGGCGCCTTCTCCGGTCAGGGGGGCGATCACCTCGGGACGGAAGGGTTCGCGCTTCTCGCCGCGCAGGAGAGCCGCCGCCCTCAGGACCGCCTCCACCGGCTTCACGTATCCGGACTCGCGGTCGAGGATGCCGCTCAGAGCATCGCGGACCTCGGCCTCGGTGGGGTCGGGGTTGGAATCGAGAAGCTCCTTGGCGGCCAGGATCATAGCCGGGGTGGAATAGCCCGACTGGATGGCGCCGGTGGCCACGAATGCGGTCTGGATGACGTCGAGGCCCGCCACCTCGGGGGTCAGCTCGCCGGCGGCCACCCGGTGGGACAACCCCTCCACGGTGTCGACACGGTGGCCGTCGGCCTGGACGGCGAGGATCACGTCAGACGATACGAGGCGGCCGTCCAGCAGCAGGGCCGCGGCGCCGGTCTCCCCGGTGTCCGAACCGAACCTGACGCTGAACAGCCCCTCCGAACGCAGCAATGAGTACAGGGTCCGGTGAACCTCCACCTCGAAGGCCCGGGCCTCGCCGTTGAGGGTGATCTCGATGGGTACGGTGGTCGTCACTTGCTCTCTCCGGCGTCCTCTACACGGGCCAGGACCCGCTCGCTGAGTGTGACCGCCAGAGTCCGGCGGTATTCGCTGCTCCCCCTGAAATCCCCGGGGGGCTCCAGAGCGGCCACCGCGGCGGGTTCCACCAGCACGGGAACCGCCGCCACCCCGCAGATGGCCAGTCGAACACCCCCGTCGTCACGACGGCGGGCCACGGCGGCGACGATCGGGGAGTCGGCGGGGGTGCGGGCCACCCGGTCGTGGGCCATCGCCCCGTTGCACCCCAGGACGATCTCGGTGATCAGCCCCCGAACCCCCGACCCGAGGGCGTCCTCGATGTGGATCTCCGAGGCCCCGTCACCTGAACCGATCCTGAGCCGGGCCCCGCACACCAGCAGACCGGCCAGCAGTTCGCTGGTCGGCGGGGCGGAGGCGATCAGACCACCCACCGTCGCCATGTTGCGGATCGTGCGGGGGGCCTCGCGCCGGGCCAGATCCGCCAGGAGGGCGGGTACCTCCGGGGCGACGACGATGTCCTGCAGGGTGGCGGTGGCCCCCAGTCGCAGGACCCGGTCATCCCTCTCGATGCGGTCCAGCCCCAGGTCCTGGAGATCTATGAGGAGCTCGGGGTGGTCCGTGGCCCCCCGGGAAGCGATCTCGGGCACCGCGGTGGTTCCCCCGGCGAGAATGACGCTCCCCGGTTCGGCGAGCATTTCGAGGGCCTCTTCGATGGTCGTGGGCCGGCGGTAGAGCACCAGCTCACCTCCTGGGTGATTGGGTCCGGGGTGATTTCATCCGGTCGGGAAGATGGGTGGCGACGCCCGCCCGGTGGAACAGTGTGGTGCACACGTCCTGGGCCTCGGCGACGGCCTGGGCCTCGTCGCAACACAGGATCTCACCTCGGTGCATCAGGACTCGTCCCCCGACGATGACGGTATCGACATCGCGGGCGCCGCAGTTGTAGACCAGGGCGGATTCTACCCTGTGAACCGGGGCGGAGAAGGGGCTCTCCAGGTCGACCAGGATCACGTCGGCCATTCGACCCGGTTCCAGTGCCCCCAGATCGTCGGCAAGACCCATGGCGGTGGCGCCACCACGGCACGCCATGTCCAGGACGGTGGCGGGGAGCATCGCCATGGCGTCGAGGTTGTGCACCTTCTGGAGCAGCGCCGTGGCCTTGAGGGTCTCGAACATGTCCTGGGAGTTGTTGCTGCCCGGCCCGTCGGTGGCCAGGGCCACCGGGATACCCCGCTCCAGCATCTCGGGGACCCGGGCGACGCCCGAGGCCAGGTACATGTTGGAGACCGGACAGTGAACCACCACTCCCCCGTGCTCCGCGACCAGGTCCAGTTCGTGATCGCTGAGCCACACGCTGTGCACCAGTTGAAGGTCGGGACCCAGGGCGCCCAACGACTCCAGCCACTCGATGGGGCGGTTTCCCCGGGTGTCCAGATTCATCTGGACCTCCTCCCGGGTCTCATTCACGTGGATGTGGGTGCCCACCCCCCACTCCCGGGTGCGGGCGACGGTCCGGCGGACGGCCTCATCGGAACAACCCCACGGGATTAGCGGAGCCAGCTCGACGGAGATCCGGCCCGCCCCCGCCCCCTGCCACCGGCGGCGCAGGCGCTCCCCCTCGGCCAGCACGAGATCGGCGTCCTCCATGAAGTCGGGGTGGTAGTCCATGTCGGCCCAACCCCGGGCCAGGACGAACCGAACCCCCGTCTCGAGGGCCGATTCACAGACGGCGTCGTCGATGGCCGTGTCGGTGTGCACGTACTGGTGGTCGATCACCGAGGTGACACCCGAACGCAGGTTCTCGATCAGCCCCAGGCGGGAGGCGGCCCGGGCCTCGGGACCCGTGAGTTCCCGGGCGACGGGCCAGATGGCGGCCTCCAGCCACTCCAGTAGCGGCTTGTCGTCGGCCAGACCCCGCAGGAACGACTGGAACAGGTGGGTGTGGGCATTCACCAGGCCGGGCATGACCGCCATCCCGGCGGCCTCGATCACCAGGTCCGCTGACCTCGCTGAGGTGGGTGCGGATCCGGCGCCGACACCGGCGATCCGCCCCTCCTCGATCAACACCCATCCCCGGTCATACACGGTGTGGGCATCATCCACGGTGACCACGCAGCCATCCTCGATGAGCAGCGAGCGCGGCTCACGGTCCGCCGGCGTCACGTCTGTCGACACATCGGGGACGGCCTGGTCGTGTGACATGGCCCCCGAAGGTAGGTCAGAGCCGACCTCTTCGAAAGTCCGACCCCACCACTGGGCCCCGGGAGGCCCCCGGGGGTCTCCTTCGGCGCGGTGTGCTGACGAAACCGCCGGAGAGGGGGGAACCGCGTCCCCCAACCGGTGCGGGCGATCCGTCTCGCCTAGATCACCGAGAGGGCCGCTTCCTTCCACTCCATCAGGGTGGAGGAGAGTTCGTGGGACAGGGCGGCGTACTCACCGTCGGTGCCCAGTTCCACGAGGGCCTCGGCCTTGTTGCCCCCGATGGCCAGCTCCAGGATCCGCGAGGCGGTGCGATGGAAGCGGGCGTGGAGTTCCTTGACCGTGGGGTAGTACTCGGACTGGCGGTCCGGCTCCGACACCGACTCGTACAGCCACTTGCCGAAGTCGCACTTGTCGTCGTGGGCCACGACCGCGGGGTCGAATTCACTGGTGCCGGTCCGGGCGGCGTCGAACAGGCGCCCCTTCCACAAACCGTGCACCCCGATGGCCTTGTCGATCTGCTCCTCGAGTTCACCGGCCCCGCCGATGTCCCCGATGTGGCCACCATCGCCACTCACGTTCTGTGTCGCCCCACTGTCGGCCTTCCCGTCATTCAGCAGGGACGTGATCTTGGCGGCCATGCTGTTGGCCCGGTTGGACGCCCGCTCGGTCTCGTCGGTGCCCTGGCGGGTGTCGGAGGTGACCGACTTCAGGGTGGTCAGGCTCTGAACCAGGGCCTGGGTGTGCTCCAGCGTCGCCTGGGAACCTCCGACGATCGACTCGGCCTGGCCCATGGCCTCGCCCACGGCCCGGTTGATCTCCGAGGTGGTGGCGCTCTGCTGCTGGGCGATCGCCGCGGTGTTGGACTGGCGCTCGCTGATCTGACCTATGACCCCGACGATCTCCTCGATGGCCGAACGGGCGCTGCCGGCGTCGGCCTTGAACGTCGTCAGCTCGTTGGCGATCTTGTCGTTGGACTCCGCCGTGCGCTGGGCCAGTTCCTTCACCTCACCGGCCACCACACCGAACGCCGCCCCGGCCTCACCGGCCCGGGCCGCCTCGATACTGGCGTTGAGGGCCAGCAGGTTCGTCATGCGGGCGATGTCCTCCACCATCTGCACCAGGGCCCCGATGTTGTCCACGCTGGTCTCCAGGGCGTCGATCACCGCCTGGGCCTTCTGGGCCGCCGACACCGCGTTCGAGGCGATCGACGCCACGTCCCGGGCGTCGTTGGCGACGGTGTCGGCCCCCTGGGCCAGCTCCCCCGCCCCCGAGCTGACCTGGGCCAGCCGACCCCGGATCTCCTCGGCCAGGCGGGACAGACCGGCCACCTCGCCCTCGATCTCGGTGGCGTCGCCCTCGGCCTGCCCGGCCTGCTTGAGGGCCTCGGCCGCGTTCATGGCCACCCTCTGGCCGATGCCGGCCAGCTCGGTGGTGGCGTCGACGAGCTGGGCCGATGTCTCTCTGAGGGCGTCGGCATCCAGATCCGGGGCTGGGGCGGAGTGGGGATCTTTGGTCATGTTCTTTCCGGTTCCTCGGATGCGGGCCGGGCTTCGACCCGAGCCGATGGTCTGTTCTGGTGACTTCTGGGACTCCCGGGGCGGGAGCGGGCCCACCCCGGGGGATTGAGGTCGGTGGAGTTCCGGTCGACCGCGGGGACCGACACCTGAAGGACTGGGGATCTCATCCGGGCCGGTACACGACGGTCCGGTCGAAGGAGATCCGCTCATATCCGGTGTCCAGGCCCACCAGACTCTCCGCCCCCCCGAGCATCAGGTAGCCCTCGGGTCGCAGCAGGGTCCGGATACGGCTGAGGATCTCCTTCTTGGTCTCGGCGGAGAAGTAGATGAGCACGTTCCGCAGCATCACCAGGTCGACCCGGGGCAGGCTGGCCAGCGAGCCGGTCAGGTTCAGCGTGCGGGCATCGACCATCGACCTGAGACACTCCTTGACGACGTAGTCGTTGCCGTCGGGGACGAAGTACCGATCGAGGTACTCCGGGGGGAGTCCCCTGCTGACCTCGAAGCTGCTGTAACGACCCTCGCGACACCTCTCGATCATCGAGGACGAAAGGTCCGTGGCGATGATCCGTACCTTGCCCTCGCGGGCCAGGCGGGCGAAGTGCTCCTGGATCACTATGGCCAGCGAGTAGGGCTCCTGACCGCTGGATGCCGCCGCGCACCAGATGGTCAGGTCATCGGTTCCCTTGTCGGAGAGGATCTGGGGGATGATCTTCTCCGCCAGGGTCGGGAACGGATGGCTGTCCCGGAAGAACAACGTCTCGTTGGTGGTCATGGCGTCGAGGACGGCCTCCTCGATGTCCCGACGACGGCCCGACCTCAGCTCGGCCAGTAGCTGGTCGAGCGTCCCCAGGGACAGGGTGGTCACCACCTTCTGGAGACGGGCCACCACCAGGTAGCCCTTGTCGGCGTCGAGTTCTATGCCCCCGCGGTCCCGGATCAGCTTGCGCACGAACTCCAGATCGGAGGCCGACAGGTCGGCCCGCGATGCGCCCACTGTGGATGTTGGTCTCGGCTGCACTTCAGTTCCTTCCGAGCGGCACGGTGATTGATTCGAGGCGACGACACACTGCCGCGGCGATGTCGCCCAGAGGGATGATCTCCGATGTGATCCCGGCGGCGGCCACGGCCCCGGGCATGCCCCAGACCACGCTGGTGGCCTCGTCCTGGGCCAGGATCTCGGCCCCGGTGGCGGCCATCTCGACCGCCCCGCGCATACCGTCCTCCCCCATTCCGGTGAGGACCAGACCCAGGGCCCGGTCCCGGTAGAGCCGGGCCACCGACCGGAAGAGCACGTCGGCCGACGGCCGGCAGAAGTTCTCCGGCTCGTTCTGGTTCAGGGCGGTGACGGCGTCGAGTGAGCTGCCCCCGGTCAGCTCCAGGTGGTAGTCGCCGGGCGCCAGGTAGACGGTGGCCGGTTCGGGTCGAAGTCCGGCGGTGGCCTCCACGACGGTGAGCGAGCTCTTCTTATCGAGTCTCTCCGCCAGGCGGGCGGTGAACATGGGGGGCATGTGCTGCACCACCACCACCGGAACCGGCAGGTCGGCGGGCAGACCGCAGAGAACCTCCTCGAGGGCCCCGGGCCCTCCGGTGGAGGAGGCTATGGCCAGAATCTCGATCTTGGATCCCGACCCCCGCCGGGACCGCACTTCGGGCCTCGGGGGAGGTGTGGCCCGAGATGCCGCCGGGCCTGACCGGACCGGGGTCTCCGGGCCGGCCGGGATCGGTGGGGTGGCCTGGACCGGGATCGTGGACGCGGTGTCGCCGACCACCGGGGTGCCCCTGTCGCTCCGCGTGGACGGACGCGGCGGGGAGGACGAAGCCGCTGGCGTCTTCACCGCACCTCCCGCCGGGGCTCCGGTCGGGTTGGCCGCACGCGCCGACCTCTCGGCCCGTCGGGCCAGGGCCCGGTTGTGTTCACCGGCGAACATCCGGATCCGGGAGAGGAGCTCCTCACGTACCTGGGCCACCCCCTCGACGAAGTTGCCGACCTTTGTCGGTTTGGTGACGTAGTCCCGGGCCCCCAGGGCCAGGGCGTCGATCGTGGCCTCCGCCCCCCGGTCGGTGACCGTGCTGAACACGATCACGGGGATCTCGTTGCCCTCCTCCCTCAGGACGGTGAGGGCCTCGAGCCCGGTCATCACCGGCATCTCGATGTCCATCACCACCGCATCGGGCACCAGTTCGTGCATCATGGTGACCCCGGCCTGACCGTTGGCGGCGGCACCGACCACGACCATGTCGTCCTCGGCGTCGATCACGTCCTTGAGGATGTGACGCACCACGGCGGCGTCGTCCACTATCAGGACCCGGATCATGGCCGGGTCCCCTCTTCGTCTGGTTCCATCAGCACACCACACACACCGTTTCGTTCGTCTCGGGGGCTCAGGTCAGACCGTGAACTTCTGGACCAGGGCCTGAAGGTCCCAGGCCATACCGGCCAGGGCGTTGGACGCCTCGTGGGCCTTGGCCGCGCTCTGTGACATCTGGGTGGCGCCCTCGGCCACGTGGGTGATGTTCTCCGTTATCTCCGAACTGCCCCGGGCGGCCTCGTTGACACTGCGACCGATCTCGCTGGTCGTGGCCGCCTGCTCCTCCACCGCCCCCGATATCGAGGTCTGGATGTCGGCTATCTGGTCGATGATCCCCGAGATGTTGGCGATGGCCTCGACCGCGCTGGTGGTGTCGCTCTGGATGACCTCGATCTTGTGGCTGATGTCCTCCGTCGCCACCGCCGTCTCCTTGGCCAGTTCCTTCACCTCATTGGCCACCACCGCGAATCCCTTGCCTACCTCACCGGCCCGGGCCGCCTCGATGGTGGCGTTGAGGGCCAGCAGGTTGGTCTGCTGGGCTATGGAGCTGATCACCTTGATTATCTGACCGATCTCGGCCGAACTCTCCCCCAGCTTGGCGATGGTGCGGTTGGCGTCCCCCGCGGTCATGACCGCGGTACCGGCCACCTCGGCGGCCATGTTCACGTTCTGGGCGATCTCCTTGATGCTCGCCGCCATCTCCTCCGTGGCACTGGCGACGGTGCCGATGTTGGCGCTCACGTGCTCCGATGACTCCGAGACGACCGTGGCCTGGGCGGAGTTCTCCTCGGCCGAGGCCTGCATGTGATCGGAGACCTCCTTGAGACCCTCCGATGAGGCCAGCAGGCCATGGGAGTTGCCGACTATGTCGGAGATGCTCTGGCGGAGGTTGGCGAGCAGGCTGCGCAGACCCTCGGCCATGTCACCGAATATGTCATCGGACTCCAGGGTGATCTCCTGGGTCAGATCACCCCGGGCCGCGGCCTCGATGGCCTTGAGGATCGCCACCTGCTCGGTGATCACCTGCCAGGTGGCCATGGCGCCCACGTATTCCCCGGCGTCGTTGAAGATGGGGCTCACCATCTGGGACAGGGTCTCGGGGCCGAGGCGGAAGGTGGCCCTCATGGGCAGATTTGCCGGGTCGGCCAGGAGTCGACGCTGATGTTCGGGATGCTTGTGGAAGATGTCTATGACGCTCCCCTGGATCTCCGAGACCGGTACCGGTAGAAGGTGCTCCAGCCTCTCCAGGGTGTGGGTGGACGCCGGATTCATGTAGCGCAGCACCAGATCCCGATCGGCGAACATCACGTTGATCGGAGCGTGATCCAGCATCGACCGGAACATCGAGGCGTCGAAACCGGCCAGGTCGGCGGCGGCGTCGACCACGTCCGGCTCGGACGTCGCGGTCGACCGGAGGTGGAGCACGAAACCGGCCCTCTCACCGGCCCCGGTCCGCACCGGCACCGCCTGGAACAGGACCTCACGACCGTCGATGGTCTCGGTCCACTCGGCGGACTCGGTGAGCACCGACAGCTCGGACCGGTCGGCCCCGGGAAGCACGTCGAGCATGAGGCCCGTCAGCAGGGCCGGATCGTAGGGCAGCAGGCCCGAGGAGTCCGAGAGCAACTCGATGGCGGTGTCGTTCACGGCCCGGATGACCATGTCGGAGTCGGCCACGACCGTACCCACGGGGGACTGGGCCAGGGCCAGTTCCAGCAGGCCTGGGCTCACCGCGGCACCCGTCTCGTTCTCTGAAGCTTCGGCGTCTGTCAGCATTTCCTGTTCCTGGTGTCTCGAATGGGTTTCGTTCTGGGTCTGGGTGGTCGGTGTGCTCATGGGCGCGGTGGTGGTGGGTCCGGTTCCGGCGGAATCGTGCGCCTCACGCCGCCTGCACCTGGCTCGAGCCCCGACCGGCGGGTCGGCAGGTGGCCTTCACGTCCAGGACCAGGAGGAGGTCCTCGTCGAGTTGGTGCACGCCCGTCACCAGCGACCGGAGGGGTTCCCTGAGGGTTTCGGGGGCCGGGTGGAGCTCGCGCCCCGATGTGTCGAGCACGTCACCAATGGCGTCGACCAGGAAGCTGATCGGACCGTCATCGGTGCGGACCACGACGTTCATGGCCTCGGAGGGATCGGTCTCCCCCTCGATGTCGAGACGTCGCCGGAGGTCCATGGCCGTGACGACCTGACCCCGCAGGTTGATCAGGCCCCTGATGTCGGGGGGCGCCAGGGGGACGGTGGTCATCGGCTGGTGCCGCAGGACCTCCTGCACCTGCAGGGCGTCGACACCGAAGTGGGTGTCTCCGACCATGAACGTGGCGAGGAGACGCTCTATGGGGGTCTCGGGACCGGCGAGCTCGATGTTCTCGGTCCCCGCCGGAGGGTTAGTGCTTGTGGTCATGGGATCAGACACCCACCCTTTCGGAGCCGGCGGCCGCCTCGACCACGGCCGCAATGTCGATGACGTCGGTGACCTTGCCCCTGATGGGGGTTGAGCACATCACCCCGGGAACCAGTCCGGGTTCGGCCGTCGCCAGGTCCGCCTCGTGGACATCGAGGATGTCGTCGACGACGAGACCGTAGAAGCGGTCCCCGGTCTCGTGGACCAGAACGGTCAGGTTCTTGGGGCGGGAGGCCCCGGATTGTTCGGCGCCCGCCACCACGTCGGCGAGGTTCACCAGGTTCAGTAGCCTTCCCCGGTACTGGATGACGTCCCGTCCCGACGCCTTCTCCACCGCATCCCAGGAGAATTCCTCCAGCCGGGTTATCAGCTCCAGGAGAATGGCGATCCTCTGACCGCCCACGGTGCAGATGAGGGCCGAGTGGTTGTCACCGGCACTTCCCGACACCTCGTCGATGGCCTCGGCCAGGGGGTCGGCCGCCTCGTCGATGAGGAGACCGGCGCCCCGGGCGATCCCGGCCGCATCCAGAATGAGGGCCACGGTGCCGTCACCCATGATGGTCGTGCCGGAGAAGGCGTCGATGATCTTCAGATGAGGGCCGAGGGGCTTGACCACGATCTCCTCGGTGTTGTTCACCGAATCGACGGCCAGACCGAAGGTGACCCCATCGGCGTGGAGGACCGCGATGTTGTGCACCTCCTCGCTGTGCTCCTCAATCCGCTCCAGGCCGAGTACGTCGCGTAGATAGACGATGGGGAGCAGGTCCCCCCGCAGTCGGTACACGGGAGACCCTCCGGCGTTCTCGATTCCCGGTGCGGAGGAGGAGGGGTCGATTCGCAGCAGTTCGACCAGGCTGACCTGGGGGACGAGGTACTGGTGCTCGTCACAGGTGACGCTCAGGGCGGGGATGATCGCCAGGGTCAGGGGAATCTTGAGGGTCAGGGTGGTGCCGACCCCCATCTCGGTCTGTATGTCGACCGTTCCACCGATCTCCTCGATGCTGCGTTTCACGACATCCATGCCAACGCCCCGGCCACTCACGTTCGTGACCGCCTCGGCGGTGGAGAGGCCGGCCAGGAACACCAGGTTGGCCATCTCCCGATCGGTCATGCGGGCCAGGCGGTCCGGTGTGATCAGGCCCTTCGCCACCGCCTTCTGGGCGATCTTCTCCACATTGAGGCCCTTGCCATCATCGACGATCTCGATGATCACCTGGCCTCCCTCGTGGTAGGCCCGCAGCCTCAGGAGTCCGGTCTCGTTCTTTCCGGCCGCCAGGCGCTCCGGCGGGCTCTCGATCCCGTGGTCGACGGAATTCCGCAGGATGTGGGTCAGGGGATCCCTGATGGCCTCGAGAATCGTCTTGTCGAGTTCGGTGTCGGTGCCCTCCATCTGGAGGCGCACCTTCTTGCCGCAGGTGTTCGACAGGTCCCGAACCACCCGGGGGAATCGGGCCCAGAGGTGACCGATGGGCTGCATCCGGGTCTTCATGACCCCGGCCTGCAGTTCGCTGGTGATCAGGTTGAGCTGCTGGGTGGTCGCCAGCAGGGTGGCGTCCATGTTCAGAGAGGTGTGCTGCAGTATCTGGTTGCGGGCCAGGACCAGCTCCCCGACCAGGTTCATCAGCTGGTCCAGCAGACCCACGTCGACCCTGATGGAACTGTCGGCCTGGCTGGGGCCCCGGGTCGCCTTCTTGGTCGGGGCGGCGGGAGCGGGGGCGCTGGAGGGGGTGTCGGCGCCGGGGCGGGCCTCGGCCTTCTCACTCGCCTCGACCTCCACCTCGGGGCCGGCATCCGACGGGTCTGATCCAGCGGGGGGGTCGGACTCCTCCACTGTGACCGCCCTGGCGTCATTCGCACTCGTGTCCGGACCCTTCGAGGCCGCGACCGGCGTCTCCTCTGCGACGGCGGCCTGTTCCCCGGGTCCGTCCGGCCCGGCGGAGACCTCCTCCTCACCGGCGGATTCGGTGACGGATCCTCCAGCGTCGGACCCGGAGGGGTCGGCGCCGTCGGGGCGTTCACCGGCGGCGTAGGCGCTCAACCGGGAGATCAGTTCGGAGAAGTCACCCTCGGACTCCGACCCGGTCTCCTCGATGGCGGCCAGCATGGATCTGATGGCGTCCACCATGGCCAGGAGGACGTCGGTGAGCTCCGAATCCAGGGTCATGACCCCGTCGCGGAGCTTGCTGAGCAGGTTCTCCCCGGCGTGGGACACCGACTCGAGATTGGCGAAACCCAGGAAACCGGCCGTTCCCTTGATAGTGTGGATCGTCCGGAAGATGCTCCCGAGCACCTCGGTGGCGGTGGGATCCTCTTCGAGATCTATGAACTCGTTGTCCAGGCGATCGAGGTTCTCACTGCTCTCGACCAGGAACTCGGCAATGATCTCGTCGAGTTCGTCCATTGGGCTTCCTCTCGGGGGGTGGCGGCGGTTCCGGTGGGCTGAATCTCGGGGCTCAGTAGGCGCCGAAGCCGATTCGGCCGCTGTCGTAGCGGTCGATCTCGATCTCGAAGACGGCCTGGAGATCGGTGGGCGGAGGCCCGGTGAGCTCCGTCTCGTG
>JALSTE010000390.1 GCA_026983855.1 Acidimicrobiia bacterium | reverse complement strand
GCCATCAAGCTGATCCTGGGGCTCGGGGATTCACTGTCGGGTCGGATTCTGGCCTTCGACGCCCTGGAGATGAGCTTCCGGGAGTTCCGCATCAAGCCCGATCCCGACAACGAGGTCACCTGGGAGAACCGGGAACTGATCGAGATCGTGGAGCTGGAGGACCTCTGCATGCCCCGACTCAGCCGCCCGGTGGGTTGAGGGGCGCCTGGTCACACTCCTCTGGTCGCTTCCGACCGGACCAGAGGCAGCGGCCGCTGGGTGAGCCGGCAATCTGCTCCCAGGCCGCGGCACCCCGGGTACCCTCGCTCCCATGCAGAAGCGGGTAGTTGTCATCGGCGGTGGTCCGGCCGGATACGAGGCGGCCACCTACGCCTCGCGTTTCGGGGCCGAGGTGATCCTCATCGAGAAGGATGTTCTGGGGGGACAGGCCCACCTGCGTGACTGCGTCCCGTCCAAGTCCATGATCGCCACCGGCGGGGCGATGTCATTCGCCCGCCGGATCTCGGGAATGGGACTGGCCGAGGTCGAGCCGACCATCAACACCGACCACATCCGGGAACGGATCGATGGCATCCAGAATCGACTCGAATCGTCGATCCGTTCCGGCCTGGAGAGCCAGGGGGTCCGGATGATCCGGGGCAGCGGACGTCTGATCGGACCCAGGGAGGTGGCGGTCACCACCGATGACGGTGAGGAGATGTTCGAGGCCGACGTTTTCGTGCTGTGCACCGGGAGCCGCCCCCGCATCCCGGACTGGGCCCCCATCGACGGGGAACGGATCATGACCACCCGCGACGCCTATCCTCCCGACGTCATCCCCGAGCATCTGGTCGTGGTCGGTTCTGGGGTGACCGGGGTCGAGTTCGTGCACATGTTCACGTCCCTGGGGTCCCAGGTGACCCTGATCGTGAGCCGCCAGCAGGTGCTCCCGAACAAGGACCCCGAGGCCGCCGCCGTGCTGGAACACGACTTTCTGCGTCGGGGAGTGCGGCTCTACAAGGGTGCCCGGGCGACGGCGGTCACCCGTGACGGCGATGAGGTGAGTGTCGTCTGCAACGACGGTCGGGTGGCCGTCGGGAGCCACGCCCTCATGGCCATCGGCTCCGTTCCCAACTCGGCGGGGCTGGGGCTCGAGGCCGCCGGAGTGGAGGTCAACGAGCACGGCTATGTCATATCCGACCACAACATGTTGACCACCGCCCCCAACATCTACGTGGCCGGGGATCTCAGCGGTCGGCTACCGCTCTCGTCGGTGGCGGCCATGCAGGGTCGCAAGATCGCTGAGCACGCCATGGGACTCCACGCCGGTCGACCCCACCGCCACATCGAGTACGAGAAGGCGGCCTCGGCGATCTTCACCGAGCCCGAGATCGCCGACGTCGGTCTGGCCGAGGCCGAGGCGTTCTCAGCCGGCCGCAAGATCAGGGTCACCAAGGTGCCCTTCTCCACCAACGCCAAGGCCCTCATCAACGACGATCCCCGGGGTTTCGTGAAGATCGTCTCCGATCCCAACACCGGAATCGTGCTGGGGGGGTCCATAGTCGGACGCCACGCCGCCGAGCTGATCTCGGTGATCGCCCTGGCGGTCACGGCCGGACTGCACGTCCAGGACATCCACGAGAGTCTGTTCGTGTACCCCTCGCTGTCGGAGTCCCTCTCCGACGCCGCCGAGTGACGGGGGCGGTTCTCGGCGGGCGGGCCCTGCTCATCTCCCCGGGGTGAGGAGCAGGGCCCCTTGACGGGTCGGCCCCTCTTACTCGATCACGACCACGACGTCACCGGCGCCGACGCTGTCCTCGAGAGCCACCTTCACCTCGGTGACCGTTCCCGACTTGTCGGCCTTGATCTGGTTCTCCATCTTCATGGCCTCGAGGACGACCACCGGATCCCCGGCCTCCACCGTGTCCCCCTCCGTCACCAGAATCTTGATGATCTTCCCCTGCATCGGAACCGCGACCCGCCCCGACCCCACCGCCGGTCCGGCCGAACCCGCAGAGGATCCCCGCCGGGTCCGGGACCGGGCGGCGGGGGCGCCGGCGGCACTCTCGGGAACCCAGGCCGACACCTCGAATCGCTTGCCGTTCACCTCCACCACCGCGTCCCGACGCACCCTCGGCGGCTCACCGGACTCGGGAGCGTCGGTGTGGGGGGGAACCTCGGGGATCTCCAGGTGTGACTCGACCCACTTGGTGGAATGCTCACCGGCGGCGAAATCGGGATGGGAGACGATCGCCTCGTGGGCGGCGGCGGTGGTGGCGATCCCCTCCACCCTCAGCTCGGACAGGGCCCGGCGCATACGGGCCAGGGCGTTGTCGCGGTCGGTGCCCCAGACGATTAGCTTGGCCACGAGGTTGTCGTAGAACTGGCTCACCTCGTCACCCTGGCGGTACCCGGCGTCCCAGCGGACCCCGGGGCCCTGGGGCACGACCAGGAGGTCGATGGTCCCCGGGGAGGGGGTGAAGCGACCCCCGCTCGGGTCCTCGGCGTTGATGCGGGCCTCGATGGCGTGGCCCCGTGGGGACACACTCCCCTGATCGAAGGAGAGGGGCTCGCCGGCCGCCACCCGGATCTGTTCGGTGACCAGGTCGATGCCGGTGACCAGCTCGGTGACCGGA
>JALSTE010000389.1 GCA_026983855.1 Acidimicrobiia bacterium | reverse complement strand
CAGGTTCAGCACCACCAGGGCCAGCATCCCGGTGAAGCCGGCCAGGACCCCCTTCAACCCGTGACGGATGGCGGGCACGGAACGGATCCTGCCGTAGAACTCCGTCATCAGCAGGGTGTAGAAGAACGACGGGAAGAAGATCCCGATGGTGGCGAGCAGGCTGCCCCACACCCCCGTGGCGGCGAAGCCGATGAACGTGGCGGTGATCAGGAACGGCCCCGGTGTTATCTGCCCCAGGGCGATTCCGGTGGCGAAGTCACTGGGTGTGACCCAGTGGTGGGTGTCGACGGCGGCCTGTTGGAGCAGGGGCATGATCGTCATGCCGTTGCCGAAGGCCACCGCCCCGATCCGGAACATCGACCCGAGGACGGCGGCGGACACCGTGTCGGAGATCAGCGATGCCGTGGCCACGGCCACGAACACCCCACCTATGAGCGCTATGGCCCGGCCCCGGGTCCGGCCGTCCCCCGGAATCCTCCACCCGTCCACCGAGCCGCCGGCCGGGTCGGTGGGTTGCCCGTGGAACAGGAGAATTCCCGCGGCGATGGCCCCGAACACCACGGCGATGGCGTTGGCCCCGTTGAGCAGGAACAGGAACGCCACCCCGGCGATGGTGGCGGTGCGGGCCCCGTCGAGGTAGCGGGAACCGAAGTCGAGCAGGACGTGGAGGACCACCCCCACGACCATGGCCTCCAGGGCGATGAACAGAGGCCTCACCCAGCCCACGTCGCCGTAGGTGAAGTACAGCCACGAGAGGCCCAGCATCAGGAGGTAGGAGGGGATCAGGAACATCGTGGTCGCCACCACCGCCCCCCGGATCCCCCGGATGCGGTAGGCGCAGTAGGTGGCCAGGTTGTAGACGATCGGTCCCGGGTAGACCTGGACCATCCCGAGCCCCTCGTCCACCTCCTCCCGGGCCAACCAGCCGCTGCCGATCATGAGGGCCTTGAGTTCCTGGAGGATCGCCATTCCGTAGGCGGTGAGACCAATCTTGAAGAAGGCCCCGGCCAGTCGGCCCAGGGTCGGGGTGGTTCGCTCCTCGGGCGCCAAGGGTTCCTCCACGGAATGGTCGACCGCCAGCCTACGCGGGGTGTCGCCCATGAGACCCGTCCGAACCGGGTCGGCCGTTCGACCGCCGGGCCGCGCGGGATGGCAAGCTGTCCGAGCCGCCCGATCCGCCCCCGCCCAGGTCCCCCGATGCTCTCCGTACCCTTACCCCACACCGCCCTCCCCGCTACCCACCCCCACCGTCCTCCGGCTCGACCGGGCCCCGGGCCGGGGGGGACGCCGAGGTGATCACGCTCGTTCTGGGTGGCGCGGGTTCGGGCAAGTCGGCGGTGGCGGAGCGAAGGGCGGCCGCCCACGGGACCGCGGTCACCTACGTCGCCACCGCGGTCGTGGATCCGGGCGACACCGATCACGTGGACCGGATCGAGCGGCATCGGCGGAGGCGTCCCCCGGAGTGGACCACCGTCGAGTGTCCCCGGACCGGTCCCCTGGCCCAACTCGTGGCCGGGGCGCCGGGGCCGGTACTGGTGGACTCCCTCGGCACCTGGGTGGCCGGGTACCTGGACCACCGGCAGCCCGGAGGGGGCGACGGCTCCCGCTCCCCCATCGGGGCCGCGGTGGAGGAGCTGATCGTCGCCCTGGCGGCCCGGACCTCACCGACGGTCCTGGTGTCCGACGAGGTGGGTATGTCGGTGCACCCCCCCACGGAGGCGGGGAGGTTGTTCTCCGACACCATGGGCAGGGTGAACCAGGCGGTGGCCGAGGTCTGTGATGAGGTCCTGCTGGTGGTGGCCGGTCGGGTGCTGAGTCTGCCCAGGGGGGATTAGCGGTGCTGGCGGCCCTGTCGTTCCTGACCGTCGTCGGCGCGGGTCGGGCCCCCGATCGCCGGACCCTGGGGTGGTTCCCGGTGGTGGGGGCGGTGGTGGGTCTGGTGCTGGCCGGGGTGCTGTGGGGGGCGGACCAGTTGTGGGACCCCCTGGTCGCCGGGGCCCTGGTCGTGGTCGCCGACCTGGGGGTTACCGGGATGCTGCACCTCGACGGCCTGGCCGACTGTGCCGACGGACTCCTGCCCCACATGGAGCGCGGGCGACGCCTGGCGGTGATGGGGGAGCCCGAGGTGGGGTCGTTCGCGGTCACCGTGGTGGCCTCCGCCCTGATGCTGCGGTGGGCCGCCCTGGCCGCCCTGGCCGGCACGGGTTCCGGCCACCTGTCCCTCGTCGGGTTGTGGGCCGGATCCCGGACCCTCGCCGCCGTGGTGCCCTCCGTCGTCCCCTACGCCCGACCCGGTGGAATCGCCTCGCCGTTCCTGGAGGGCTCCCGGAGGATGCTGCTGCTGTGGTTGGTCCCCGCAGGGGTGCTGATGTACCTCGACGGAGGTGCCGGGGCCCTGGTGGCGCTCCCGGTGATGGTCGCCGTGGCCGGGGCGGTGGTGTTGCTGGCCGTGCGCCGGATCGGGGGCTTCACCGGTGACGTCCTGGGGGCGGTGATCGTGGTGGGGGAGACCTTGGCCCTGTTGACCCTGGTCGCCCACGGCTGAAGGCTCGGCGGGAATCGTGACATCGTCCCCTTCGAGACCCGGTCCCGGTCGCCATCGGGTGAGACACGGAAA
>JALSTE010000388.1 GCA_026983855.1 Acidimicrobiia bacterium | reverse complement strand
CACGGCCAGGACCGTGGCGATCTTGGCCAACTCGGAGGGTTGCAGCCGCACCGGTCCCGCCGCGATCCAACGGGTGGATCCGTTCACGTTCACTCCCACCGCCAGAACCGCCACCAGCAGCACCAGGACACCGCCGTAGATGAGCCACGAGATCCGCGGCCAGAGGCGGTAGTCGATGTTCATCGTCGCCAACATCGCCACGGTCCCCAGGGCCACCCACACCAACTGACGGTTGAAGTAGCTCCAGGAGTCACCGTTGTCGGCCAGGGCGGTGACCGATGAGGCTGAGAGCACCATCACCAGACCGAACAGATTCAGAACCATCACGATGGCGACGAGCATCACGAAGCCCCGATCCCCGGCCGGCCCCGAGGACGCGGACACCCGGTGAGTGGCCGAGCCCCTCCGGGGGCGGTTGCGGGAGCGGGATTCACGGCGTGAACTCCCGATGGCCGTGGTCATCTCCGGTCCTCCTCCATCGACTCGATCTGGTGTCCCACCGTCCGGATGAATTCGTCCCCCCGTTCGGCGTAGTTCCTGTAGGCGTCGAAAGAGGCGCACGCCGGCGAGAGGAGCACGGCGTCACCGGGGCGGGCCAGGCGCCGGGCCACCTCCACCGCCTCAGCCATGTCGGCGGCCTTCACCACGGGAATGACACCGGAGAACAGGTCCACCAGGGTGGGGGCGGTCTCCCCCATGGCCACCAGGGCCCGAATCCGGGATGTGACCCCCAGGAGCGGGGAGAGGTCCAGGCCCTTGTCACTGCCCCCGGCCATGAGCACCACGGAGTCGAACCCCGACACCGCGGCGACCGCCGCCTCGGGGGTGGTGGCCTTGGAGTCGTCGTAGAACTCGACACCCGCGGCGGATCCGATCCTCATCAGACGGTGGGGCAGGCCCTCGAATCTCGCCAGCACCCCGGCGATGGGTTCGGGGTCCAGGCCACAGGCCACGGCGGCGGCGACCGCGGCCAGGGCGTTGGCGACGTCGTGGGGACGGTTCCGGGTCATCTGATCCACCCTGATGATCCGACGGCCCAACTGGTCGACGATCCAGCCCCCGTCGGTCCGAGCCGTGCCGGTCACGTCGAGTCCCTCGACCGGACCGTCACCATCGCCGAATCCGATGACCTCGGCCCCCGTACCCAGGGCCTCGACCTGGATGTCCCGGCTGAACATGGGCACGACGACGGTGTCCCCGGGGCCGGCGAGGGCCCAGATTCGGCTCTTGGCCCGACGGTATGAATCGATGTCACGGTGCCAGTCGAGGTGGTCGGGTGCCAGATTGAGCCAGACCGCCACCCTCGGGTGGAACAACCTCACCCTCTCCAGGCGGAAGCTCGAGGCCTCGACCACGAACCACTCGATCTCCCGGCGCACATCACGGTCGATGGCCTCCACGAGGGGTGTCTCGGTGTTCCCGGCCGCCACGGCGGAATGTCCACCGGCCTGAAGCATCGAGGCGATCAGGGTGGTCACGGTCGTCTTGCCGTTCGTTCCGGTCACGGCCACGATCGGCCGGTCGTCCCAGACGGCCGCTAGATCCAACTCGCCCACCAGGGGTGTCCCCAGGCGACCGGCCACGGGGTGAATGGGATGACCGCGGGGCACACCGGGACTGGGGACGACCACGTCGGCCCAGCGGACCATGGCCTCGAGGATGGTGTCATCGGGGGCGGCCACGAGATCCACGCCCCGGTCCGAGGCCGCTATGCGGGCGGCGTCGGTCGGACGGTCGTCGGTGGCCCGAACCTCGATGCCCCTCCGCAGGCAGGAGTCGGTCACGGCCCGTCCCGTGATTCCCATTCCGACCACCAGGACCCGACGGGGCTCCGGGGGCGCCCCCCCGGACTCAGGTCGGGCCCCTCGCCCCTCCCCGGCCCTCACAGGACCCCCGAACCGGTCTCGAGCCCACCGAGGTTGATCCAGTCGGCGAGGTAGATGCCGATGGCCAGCATCACGCACAGTCCGTTGATGATCCACAGTCGGATCAGAACGGTGGTCTCGGGCCAACCGGCCAGCTCGAAGTGGTGGTGGATCGGCGCCATCCGGAATATGCGCCGACCGGTGAGCCTGAAGCTGGCCACCTGGGCCACCACCGACACCGTCTCGATGACGTACAGCCCGCCGATGATCGGCAGGAGGAGCTGGGTGTCGAGGAGGAGGGCCAGCCCGGCCAGGGCGGTGCCTATGGCCAGGGAACCCGTGTCCCCCATGAATATCTGGGCCGGGGGGGCGTTCCACCACAGGAAGCCGATGCATCCCCCCGCCATGGCGGCGGACACAATGGCCAGGTCCAGGGCGTGGGACACGTGGTAGACCTCGGGGTGCCGGAACGCCCAGAACCCGATGATGATGAAGGCGGTGAACCCGAGGGCCGCCGAACCCGCCGCCAGGCCATCGAGCCCGTCGGTGAGATTCACCGCATTGGACATCGACAGGATGATGAGCACGGCCCAGATGATCCAGAGGGGCCGTCCCAGGTCCAGACCGGGGGAATCGAACCGGGCGAAGGAGATCGTGGTGGCGGCGTTGGCCCAGGTGACGGCCACGGTCGCGAACCCCACGGCCACCATGAGCAGACCGATCATCTTGGTTCGCTTGTTCAGCCCGAGGTTCCGCTCACGCTTCACCTTGATGAAGTCATCGGCCAGTCCCACCACCGCCGCCGCCATGATGGTGCTCATGAGGGTCAGGCCGCTGTGGGTGAAGATGGTGCCGCCCCTGATGTGGCTGACGGAGTAGCCGGTGAAGGCCCCGGCGACTATGGCCACCCCGCCCATTGTCGGGGTTCCGGCCTTGGTCATGTGCCCCTGGGGGCCGTCGAGACGAATCGGCTGGCCCACCCCGTGGTTCTGCAGCCACGGAATGAGGTACCTCGTCCCGATCATGGACACGACCAGGGAGATGGCCGCCGCCAGCAGCAGGGCGATCACGAGGCTCTCCCCCCGATCCGTTCGGCCAGGGCACCGGCGGCATGGACGCGATCGTCGAATTCGATCACCCGGTCGCCCGTGGTCTGGGTGGTCTCGTGTCCCTTACCGGCGATGATCACCAGATCGGAGGGTTCGGCGCTGAGAATGGCGGTTCTGATGGCCTCGGCCCGGTCGGGGATCGTGACCACGTTTCCCCGTCCCATCAGACCCGATCTCATCTCGGCCAGGATGGCGAGGGGGTCCTCCGAGCGGGGGTTGTCCGAGGTCAGGACCACGCGATCGGCGGAGGCCTCGGCGATGGCGGCCATCACCGGCCTCTTGCCCCGGTCCCGGTCACCACCGCAACCGATGACCACCACCACCCCGCCCTCGGTCACCTCACGGGCCATGTCCAGGACGGCCGCCAGGGCCTCGGGCTTGTGGGCGTAGTCCACGATCACCTCGATGTCGGCGGGGTGTTCGCCGCCCACGTCGACCGGTTCAACCCTCTCGACCCGTCCCCGTACCGGCCCGACGGTGGCCAGGCCCTCGACGATGTCGTCGAGACCGACCCCCAGTTCGGCGGCCATGGTCGCCGCCGCCACGGCGTTGGAGACGTTGAAGCCCCCGGGCAGGGGAAGTTCGATGCGCCGACCCCGCCATGAGAAGTCCGAGCCGGTGGGGCCCAGGGTCGGTTCCGTCGCATCGGCGAGGCCGTAGCCGACCATGGGCGGAGCCCCCTCCGCCCGGGCCTCGTCGAGGAGCCGACGACCGTGGGGATCGTCCCGGTTGACAACCCCGAATCCGATCCGATCGGGGTCGAACAGCGATCTCTTGGCCTCGAAATAGGAATCGAGACCACCGTGGAAGTCGAGGTGATCCGACCCCAGGTTCGTGAACAGGGCGGCGGCGAATCTGACACCCTCCACCCGGTGCAGGGTCAGGGCGTGGGAGGACACCTCCATCACCACCGAGCTGGTGCCCCGGTCCCGTTCCCGGGCCAGGATCCGGTGCAGGTCGGTGGACTCGGGGGTCGTCCGCCCGCCCGAGAGCGTCCCCAGGATCGAGGTCGGCCTGCCGCTCGCACGCAGGATCGACGCCAGCAGGTGGGTCACCGTGGTCTTCCCCGCCGTGCCGGTGACACCGATCACCGTCAGGGCGTGGCTGGGATCCCCCCAGACCGCCGCCGCGAACCGGCCCATGGCCCTGCGGGTGTCGGACACCACAATCTGGGGTACGGCCCTCTCAGCGGGTCCGGCTAGCTCCCGCTGGACCAGGAGGGCCGCGGCCCCGGCCTCGACGGCGGTGGACGCGTGATCGTGTCCGTCGGCGGTCGAGCCCACGACACAGGCGAACAGAGAACCCGGCCTCACCTGGTGGGAATCGTGGGTGACATCGGTTATCACCGGGTTCGACCGGTCCGACCCGGACCCCTCGACCAGCCGGACAGCGCCGAGCTCCCCGCCGACGGCTGTGACCAGACGCCGCAGGGCCAGACCGGTGACCGGTTCATGGTCCACTGGCCGCTTCCCCCTCGGTATCGCCGGTTCCACCGGCGTCCTGTTGGCTTCCATCGCTGACGGTGGGGTCTCCGGTCTGGTCGGCGGTGACGATCGAATCGCTGGGTGAGACTCTGAGGGCCCTGAGAACGTACTCGCCGAGGTCGGAGAAAAGGGGCGCGGCCACCGCACCGGCGTAATAGGGCTGGGGGCTGTCCAGGACGACCACGATGGTCAGCTCGGGGTTCTCCACCGGAACGAATCCGGCGAACGTGCTCATGTAGTCGGTCTCGCTGTAGCCGCCATCAGGCGAGGCCTTCTGGGCCGTGCCCGTCTTGCCTCCCACCTCGTACCCGGGAATGGCGGCCAGTTTCCCGGTGCCGTGCAGCACGACCTGCTGCAGCATGCGCCGCACCTCCAGGGCCGTTTCGCTGGACACCACCCGATGGGTCTCCGGTTCGGCCAGGGGCACCACCCGGCCGTTCTCGTCGCGGGTGCCCCGTACCAGGGTCGGGGCCACGTAGACCCCGTCGTTGGCGATGGTGTTGTAGGCCGCGGCCAACTGCACCGGGGTCACGGCGATCCCCTGGCCGAAGGCGATGGTCGCCAACTCGGTTCCGTACCAGTCCGCCAGAGGGGGCAGGATGCCCGACGACTCACCCGGCACCGCCGCCGTGCCGTCCGGACCGGTCGCCGATCCGAACCCGAAACTGCGCAGGTAGCGGTAGAGCCTCTCGGCACCGAGACGCTCCGAGATCATGATGGTCCCGATGTTGGAGGAGTTGGCCAGGACCTCACTGACCGTCAGGAGGCCCTTGCCCCCCGAGAACGGCTCGGTGAACACCTTGTCGGCGAATTCATAGGAATCGGGGACGTCGAATTCGGTGTCGGGGGTGACGACCCCCTCCTCGAGGGCCCCCGAGATGGTGAAGGCCTTGCCGACCGATCCCGGCTCGTAGATGTCGACGAAGGCCATGTTGTAGGAGGCGGGACGGACCTCACCCGAATCGGGGTCCCGGCGGACACTCGCCGCCGCCAGCACCTCCCCGGTGGCGGTCCTGATGATCACCGCGGTGCCCCCAACCGCCCCGGTGGACTCGACCTGCTCGGTCAGTTTCTGTTCGGCGAGGAACTGGGTCTCCCGCTGGATCGTCAGCACCAGATCCCTGCCCGTCCGGGCGGGATCGATGACGGTCTCGCCATCGGGCAGGGCCACCTGACGGTTCACGTCCACCTCGACCCGCTCGGTCCCGTCCTGACCGGCGAGCAATTCGTCGTAGCCACTCTCCAGACCCGAGACCGGGTTGCCGTCGGGGTCCAGGTGCCCGAGGATTCCCCGGGCGAAGTACCGACCGTTGGGACGGAGGCGGCTGGCCTCGGGGGCGAAGTGCACCCCGGGAAGATCCAGGGCCTCGGCCGCCCGACCACGTTCGGGACTGACCTGACGGGCGATGTACATGAACTCGCGGCCGGCGCCCGCCGCCTCCTCCATCCGTGCCCTCAGGGTTTCCGGGGAGATCGACAGTACGGAGGCCAACCCCTCGGCGGTGGACGCCACGTCCACGACCTCCTGGGGGTTCACCCAGACGGTGGGGCGGTCGTCGGTCACGGCCAGCACATTGAGATCCCGGTCCAGAATTGTTCCCCGGTTTCCCTGGATCGTCTTGGTCGACACCCGAACCTGCTCACCGAACTCGATGTAGCGGTCGCGATCGAGAAGCTGCACCGAGACGAGACGCCAGGCGACCGCGGCGACCAGTACCACCAGGACCGCGGCCAGGACCATCACCCGGTGCTCGGGACTCTCACAACCGGGGACGTGGCGGGCCCCGCGCCCCGGACCGCCGGGACCACCTCCCCGCCGACCGGTCGGCCGGGGCCCCGGGTTCGGACGTCTCCGCTCCGAGGTGGTTCCGGGGCGCGGGGCGCGGTGTCGGGGCCGCGCCCCCACCCGGTCCCGCCCGGAGCGGGACGAGGGACGGCGTACGTCGGGTCGACCGACCCTCAGGGTCCCCGAACCATCACCGGCCACGTCGGATCTCACCGGTTGTTCCCGCCCGCCCCGGCCGATCCGGGGGCGTCGGGGGATGTGGACTCCGCCCCGTCCGCCCCGGCGGAACTCGGAACGGCCGACCCGGCTACCGGCACCGGGTCGAGAACGGGAGATCGGTAGGACTCCTCGGCGGTGCCGATCTCGGCCATGAGGTCGGGGGAGATCAGGATGTCCACCGGTTCCCCGGGATCGATCATCCCGAGTTCCCCACGGGCCAGGCCCGCCACCGTGCCCGGCGCGTTGTAGCTCTCCACCTGGAACTCGAGGTCGGCCAGGCGACCCCGCTGAACGGCCAGGCTGCCCTCGACATCGTCCAGCTCGAACTGGGCCTCCGCCATCCAGGTGTGGAAGACCGCCAGGCTGAACAGCGAGCCCAGCACGACCAGGCTCACCAGCATCGCGAACACCGGTATCCGCCTCCGGTGGGGCTCCCCCACCACCGTCAGGTGGGGGGCGGAGCGGGGCTCCTCACCCCGCTGGGGCCGGCTGGTGCCCGGTCGGGGGGACGCTGCCCCTCTGATGGTCCGGGGTGCGGACGTGGCCGTCATGTCAGATCCGTTCGGCCGCGCGGAGGCGGGCGCTGGTCGACCTGGGATTGGCGGCCATCTCCGCCTCCGACGGGCGTCGTCCGGCCGACCGGATCAACCGGAGTCGGGGAGAGAAGCCGGGGGGAGGTGGAAGATCCGGACGTCCCCGGGGAGAGGTTCGGGCGGCCTCCCTCAGCACCGACTTCACGATGCGGTCCTCCCCGGAGTGGTAGGCCAGCACGGCGATCCGGCCCCCGGGGGTCAGCCCCTCTATGGCGGCCTCCAGGGCCGGTGCCAGCACCTCCAGTTCGGAATTCACCTCGATCCTGATGGCCTGGAAGGAACGGGTGGCGGGGTGGGGTCCGCTCCGGCGGGCCGCGGCCGGGATGGCCGAGATGATCGTGGCGGCCAGTTCCGCCGTGTCGTGGAGGGGCCGGGCCCCGACTATGGCCCGGGCGATGCGTGAGGCGAACCTCTCGTCGGCGTTGCGGCGGAGCACCCGGGCCAGTTCCGTCTCCTCATAGGTGTTGACCACATCGGCGGCGGTGAGGGTGGAGGCCGGGTCCATCCTCATGTCGAGTGGGCCCCCCGCCCGGTAGGAGAACCCCCGCTCGGGGCGGTCGAGCTGGTGGGAACTGACTCCGAGGTCGAAGAGAACCCCCGCCGCCCGGCTCCCACCGAGGGCCTCACCGATGTGGTCGAACCTCAGGTGCCGGGCCTCGAAGCGGTCCCCGAACCGGGCCAGACGGGCCCGGGCCGCGGCCAGGGCGGCCGGATCCCGGTCGAGTCCGAGCACGGAGATGTCGGAACGGGAACTCAGCAGGGCCTCACTGTGGCCACCGCCACCGAGGGTGGCGTCCACGATCAGGCCCGGGGGGACCTCGGCGAAGAGGGCCACGATCTCCCCGGCCATGACCGGCACGTGGGCGAACACGGACTCCCCCGTCTCCGCGGGGCCGGCGACGGGCTGGTCGGAGGACACCGGATCCGCCGCCTCTCCCCGGACTCCCGGTCTCTCGGTGCCGTCACCGGCCGTGGTGGATTCCTGCTGTCCTCCGGCGGGCGTCCACCCCGGAAACGAGTCCCGGGGTGTACTGGACGGAAAAGGGCGGAGCTGGGACTTTCCGTGCCCGCCGGTGGACAGCACGAACCCACCGCCGACGGCGGTGATCTCGGGGCTGAGGGGAGACTTCTGGGGTGGGAGGAGCCGGGTTGCGCCCGGCCGGGGGGCGAGGGTGATCACTGCTCGGCCTCCCCCAGGGGCCACAGGGACGCCGAGAGGTCGAGGTCGGTTCCCGCCGCCAGGCCCTCGTCCCCGGCCTGGTCGATCTCGGCCCACCTCCGGGAGTCCCAGATCTCGACCACCGAGAGGGCACCGACGATCACGATCTCGCGGGTCAGACCGGCGTAGCGGCGCAGATTCACGGGGATGGCTATGCGTCCCTGCTTGGAGGGGGTCACCACCGCCGTGCCGGCGCCGAAGGCCCGGGCGATGTTGCGGATCTCCCGCCCGGCCCGGGCCAGGGCCATCTTCTCCTCGGCGACCCGGCGAAAGGTCTCTTCGGTCATCAGGGCCAGGCAGCCGTCCTGCCACTTGGCCAGGTACGCACCCTCGGAGAAGTGGGATCGGAAGGCCGTGGGCAGGACCATTCTCCCCTTGTCGTCGAGGGAGTGTTCGTAGGAGCCGACGAAGTCGAGGGGCCGGCCGCGGAAGTCGTCTCCGCTGCTCTGGGGGCTGGCTCCGTCCACTGGGGTTCGATCCGTTTCCTCGCTCGACCGGACCCGAGCGCCTCTCGGCGGCACTCGTGGCCCTCTGTGCCCTGGTGGCTCTCAGGAGTGCCATTGTGCTCCCCTTCGTTCCACTTCGTGCCACGGTATGACCCGATCGGGTCCATTTCAATCACCTCCCCCTCCCACGAAGTGTGTTCGGGTTCCTACGCTGAGCGTTCGGAAAAAACTACAGACGTGTCATTCGGGGTTCGGAGGCCCATACCCCAACGAGGCCGCCCCTCAACTCCGAACGGACGTTCGGTGAGCGGACGAGGGCGACCGCCACCGAAAAAAGTTTCCCCCACCCGCCTCCCCGACCATGCTGTCCCCGACGATGCTGCCCCCGACCCCGGGTCCCCACCACCCGGTTCAGCCGACCTGCCACCCCCGGCACCCACCCCGGCACGGGTCACGACGACACCGACACCGCTCCCGACCATGCCACCCCCGGCACGGGTCACGACGACGAGGCCACCGCCCCCGACCGTGCCACCCCCGGCGCTGACCGGGGTGAGGTTCGGGTGTCAACCGAGGTGGGGGAAGCTCAGGAACCGAGCCGGTCGTCGACGGCCCGTCGGAAGTCGTCGGCGGTGAGGCCCAGGTCCTCCAGGCCGAGGGCGAGGTCCGCGGCCCGGATCCCCCGCCCGCCCCAGGACCGGGGATCGACCAGCCCCCTGAGGGCGTCGGGCCGCCAACGGGGGTAGACGACACCCTGGAATCGGGCCCCGGCCCGGGTCCGGCGCTGGGACAGCCCGACCAACTTGCGCCCCCCCACGGTGAGCTCACCGGGCCCGAGACCACCGAAACACAGCAGATCCGACCAGGGACCCGATCGCAACCCGCCGGTCCGAACGTCGGCGGACACCCCCAGTGAACCCATGGCCCCGGCCAGGAACTCACCCAGCCAGAGGAAGGCCCGACCGACGTCGGTCTCCCACCGGGGGTCCGAGGAGGATATGGACACGTCGAACCAGATCGAGTCCCGGTCCAGCCACACCAGGGTTCCCCCGCCGCGTCGGCGGCAGATCTCCACCCCGGCCCGTTCCGCCCGCTCCCGTTCGATGACGTCACCGTCCTGTCCACCACCCAGGACCACCGCCGGACCGGTCACCTCGAGCCAGGACCAGAGGGGGCGTGAGCCGACCTCCAGGGGACGGGAGTGAAGCTCACCGGCCGATCCCCTCAATCGCTCCACCATCCACTCACCACCGGCTCCGGGCACCGGAGCCATCCCGCTCGCCAACCCAGAATCAGCCACCGGAGCCATCCCGCTCGCCAACCCAGAATCAGGCACTGAGGGCCAGGTCGACCGGTAGGTACTGCCTCCACTCCTCGGGGACCCGCCCCACCGACATGGTCACCCAGGAGAAGGCCGAGGGGGCGCCGGGCCGGGTCCTGAGTTCGAATCCGGTCTCCGACAGCAGACGGTCGGCCTTGCGCAGGTTGCAGGAACGACAGCAGGCCACGACGTTCTCCCACTCGTGGGCCCCACCCTTGCTGCGGGGGTGAATGTGGTCGATGCACTCGGCGGGTCGCCCGCAGTACTGACAGACACCACCATCGCGGGCGAACAACGAGCGACGGTGCAACGGGGCCCGGCGTCGGAAGGGAACCGAAACCCGGTACCGCAATCTGACGACCGAGGGTATCGGTACCCCCAGGCGGGCCGAACGGGCCGTTCGGTCGGAGTCGTGGAGGGAATCGGCCTTCCCGGCCAGAACGAGTACCAGGGCCCGCCGCCTCCCCACCACCGATATCGGCTCATAGGTGACGTTCAGCACCAGGGCGCGACCCGACCACACCGTTCCGCCGTCGGCGGAGCCCCTCTGCGATGCGACACCGTGGCCGGGCATGGCTGGCAGGCTAGCCCGCGGGCACCGCACCGGACACGGCATTGCCCTCCCCCAACCTCACACCCCCCGGGACGACCGCCACGCCCGACACCACGAGAGATAGGCGACCATGTCCCGGGGCAGGGCCGAGGGGTCGGTGCCCCCGGGAACGTCGCCGTACATCGACCTCAAGCGGAAGTGGAGGTAGTCGGGGTCGGGTAGGGGCAGGTGGGGAGTCCGGGCCCACCAGCGGTGAGGGGCCAGGAGCCGGAGCTGCCGAAGGGCGGTGGGCCACAGTCGCGGGCGGACGATGACCGCCGCCAGCACCCGCACCAGGTACCGGGTCTCACTCACCGACCGGTCCGTTCGATCCCACCCATAGGGCTCTTCGGGCCAACCCGGGCCGTCCGCCCGGGATCGCGCCGGAGAGCCCGGCGGGAACCTCCCCGACCTGGGGCCCGATACCCGGAGGGGACCCCTCGACCCGACGACGGACGATCAGCTTCGGGACTCCTTCCAGGACCCGCGGTCGGACCGCGGTTCCTTGGGCAGCCCCAGGACCATCTCCCCGATGATGTTCCTCTGGATCTGGGAGGTGCCGGCGTAGATGGTTCCGGCCCGGGCGTTGAGGAAGGTGTCGGTCCACGACCTCACGTTCTCAACCGGCACCCCCACGTCGTCGGTCTGGAAGGCCGATCCTGGTGGCGACCCGACCGGCACCATGGCCTCGGGGCCGAGGATGTCCAGGGACAGTTCGGTCACCTTGCGGTGGTACTCCGACCAGTTGAGCTTGGTGATGGCGGCGTCGGGACCGGGATGCTCCCCGGCCAGGAACCGGGTCAGGGTCCTCATGCCCAGATACCTCATGATCTCGACCTTGCTGTGACACCAGGCCAGGCGCTGACGGATCAGGGGGTCGGAGAGCCGACCCTTGGAACGGGCCAGGGCCTCCAGACGGTCCAGCTCGGCCCGGAAGGCGATCGACAGGGTCGCCGCCGCCTCGCCCCTCTCGAACCCGAGGAGGGTCATGGCCACGGCCCAGCCACCGTTGACCTCCCCCACCACGTTCTCCCGGGGGGTGCGGGCATCGGTGAAGAACACCTCGTTGAACTCCGACTCACCCGAGATCATCCGAATGGGCCTCACCTCGACCCCCGGCTGCTCCATCGGAACGAGGAAGAAGGTGATTCCCTTGTGCTTGGGGGCGTCGGGATCGGTGCGGCCCAGGACGAATATCCAGTTCGCCAGGTGGCCGGCCGAAGTCCAGATCTTCTGGCCGTTGAGAACCCACTCGTCCCCATCCAGTTCGGCCCGGCATCCGAGGTTGGCCAGATCCGAACCGGCGTTGGGCTCGGAGTACCCCTGACACCAGCGATCCTCACCGGAGAGGATGCGGGGCAGGAAGTGCCTCTTCTGCTCCTCGGTCCCCCAACGGATGATGGTGTTGCCCACCATGCCGAT
>JALSTE010000387.1 GCA_026983855.1 Acidimicrobiia bacterium | reverse complement strand
GGCCTCTCACCGACCTTGGGATCATCGGACCGACTCTCGGGTTGTGTTGGTCCTCGTCCGCGACGGGCCATGATCGATCTCCTTGGTATCTGGGTGTATTCCGTCCGAGTCACCTCGACTCTCCGAACCAGGATGAACGGTGCCCGTAAGGTGCTCGTAAAGTCGCTAGACCCGGGCCCTGCCCACGGGCTGAATCCCTGATGGGGTGCCGCGGTCGGGTGTTCACCACCGGGGCCCCCGGGGTCCGGGACTACAATGCGGTCGTGGCCGCAATCCGCCTCGGGGTCCTCGGGCCGTTGACCGTCATCGGCGGGGACGGGCGGCCCCTGGCCCTGGCCGGCCGACGAAAGCGGGCGCTTCTGGCCATGTTGGTGCTGCGACGGGGACGCCCCGTTCCCAGCGAGGTTCTCACCGAGGCGGTGTGGCAGGGTGATCCTCCACCCACCGCGGCGACGGCGCTGCGGGTTCACGTCTCGGAGCTTCGCAAGGCCCTGGCCGCGGAGGGGGACGACGTCTCCGACCTGGTGGTCACCGATGAGCGGGGCTACGCCCTGGAGCTGGGGCACGACGACGTCGACGCCGGTCGATTCGAGTCGCTCGTAGTCGGTTCCCGCCGGGGGGACGATGAGGCCCGCTTCCGCAAGACCACCGAGGCCCTCGGGCTCTGGCGGGGAAACCCCTATCCGGAACTGATCGAGACCGATCTGGCAACCGGCACGGTGGGTCAACTCACGGCCCTGCGGGAGGAGGCCCTCGTCACCTGGGCCCGGTCGGCGATCGACCTGGGGCGAGCACTGGAGATCCTCGGCCCCCTGGGACGGGAGTGGGAGGAGCGCCCCTTCGACGAGCAACTGGCCGGGTTGTTCATGGTCGCCCTCTACCACTGCGGCCGGCAGGTCGAAGCCCTGGACGTCTTCCGACGGACCCGCTCGTCACTGCTCGACCTCGGTCTGGATCCCGGGGAGACGCTGGCCGCCACCGAACGGGCCATTCTCGACCACGGACCGGGGGGAATGGCGACGGGGCGAAATCCGGGGACCGGTCCCCCATCAGGGTCACCAACTGAGGTTCCAACCGGACGACCCGGTGTCTCCCTCGTCGGTCGTGGGACAGAGCAGGACCGGATCGTCGAACTGCTGGGACCGGGGAGCGTGGTCACCGTGGTCGGACCCCCGGGGGTGGGCAAGACCTCCCTGGCCCGCTCCGCCGCCGAGGAGGTCGCCTCGTCCACGGGCGTTCAGCCCTGCTGGATGGATCTGGTCGAGATCGTCGACCCGGCCACCGTCGTCGCCGCGGTCGCCTCACGCCTGTCCGTGGTCGACAACCCCCTGCGGCCACTGGTGGACTCAGTGGCGGACCGGTTGGCCGCCGGGGACCTGTTCCTGGTGCTGGACAACGCCGAGCACCTTCTGGAGGCGGTCGCGGCGCTGGTCGACCGCCTGGGCCGTGGGGCGACCGACCTGAGGTGCCTGATCACCAGTCGGGAGCCGACGGGGCTCGCCCACGAGCGGGTCGTGAGGCTCGGGCCACTGGAGCCCCCGGCTCCGGGGGCACGGATCGAGGACGTGGAGGCCAATCCCGCCGTCCGCCTCCTGGCCGAGCGGACGGTGGCCGCCGGTGGCCCCCATCCGGCGCGGTCCGAACTCCCTCTCCTGGCCCAGGTGTGTCGTCAGGTGGACGGGCTGCCCCTCGCCATCGAGTTGGCGGCCGGCATCCTGGCCGAACACGGTCTCCACACCGGACTTGACGGCCTGGTCGACCGGCTCTTCATCCCTTCGGGCCCAACCACCCGGCGGCTCTCGCTCGGGCGCACCGTCGAGTGGAGTCTCTCCCAACTGGATTCCACCGCGGCCGACACCTTCGGGGCGTGCGGTGTGTTCCCATCGTGGTTCACCGTCGAGGATGTCGCCGCGGTGGTCGGGCGGGATGACGTGGGCTCCGATCTGGCACGACTGGTCAGCGTCTCCCTCCTCGTGGCCGAGGTGCACGGAGGGGAGCGCCGGTTCCGGCTCCTGGCCCCGTTGCGGGACGTGGCCCGTCACCGTGGCGGCGGGGACCACGCTCTGCGGGACCGGCACGCCCGCCACGTGGCGGCCCGCGTCGCCGGGGTCGCCTCGATGACGGATCCCCGAAACGAGGTCGAGACCGGGACCGGAGCGGCCCACGCCCGGACCCTCGACGAGGGCGCGTGGCCGGACGTCACCGCCGCCCTCGACTGGCTGGAGGAAGGCGACGATGCCGAGAGCCACCTGGGCCTGGTGGCGAACCTGTGGCCACAGTGGTATCGCAGTGGCAGGATCACCGAGGGCCGTCGACGCCTCGACCGGGCTCTGGCGAGGACGACCGGGCCCGACCGGCTCCGCGGCGAGGCGCTGATGGCGGCCGCCATGTTCGCCTTCGTGCAGGGTGACTACGCCACGGTGCGGAAAAGGGTGCTGGAGGTGCTGGACCTGGGCGTCACGGCCACCGCGCTGCCCGTGACCGATCTGGCGAACGCCACCCTGGCCTGGATCGAGCATCGCCTCGACGACGCCGAGCACCATCTGGACCGGGCCGTGGCCCAGGTGCGCCGGGGAGAGGACGGGCCCGAGCAGATGATGGTGGGCACCATGTGGGCCACGGTGGC
>JALSTE010000386.1 GCA_026983855.1 Acidimicrobiia bacterium | reverse complement strand
CCGGTCGAACACCGTCCCGGTGGCGGCCAGGGAATCCAGGTTGGGGGTCGCCAGCACGGGGTTGCCGCCGAAACCGGTGTGGTCGGCCCTCTGCTGGTCGGTGCAGATGAACAGGAAGTTCGGCCCCGTCGGGTCGTTCGTGGCCCGCGAATTCAAACCCGTTCGCCTCCGTTGTGGGCCCGGTGGGTGCCGAACACCCGATCCCACCAGTCGACGGTGACACCGTAGTTGACCCCGCCGGGATCCCGGTGGTGGATGAGATGGTGGCGCCGGATATCCCGGCGCCACCTCAACTGGGAACTGCGGTGGTGGGTGCGCCAGTGCCCCAGTTCGTAGACCGAGTATCCCAGGGCCCAGCCCACGGCGAAACCCAGGGCGGGGGCGGGGACCCCATTGCCGGTGACGACCGGGGCCACCACCGACACCGATCCCAGGGCGAGGGTCCACAGGGCCACGTGACCGGTGATCCGGAGGGGGAGGCGGGTGGCCAGGGGATGGCGGTGGTGCATCCGGTGTTCGGCCGAGGCGGCGGTGGCCAGGCGACCCCGGCCCCGGGGGTGGAGCACCCAGCGGTGGGCGACGTACTCCGTGAGGGTCCAGGCGGCCCAGCCTCCCAGTAGGGCGACGGTCACCGAGGCAACCGATCCCGTTTCCATTCCCTGCCCTCCTTCCGGCGCGACCGCGGCCTGAGGTTCAGCCCCGGGGAGTGGAACCGGTTCCGGTTCCGTTTCCGCTCCCCGGTCCCCTCGGTGGCTCCTGGCCGACTCTACGCCCGTACATCTCCCCCAGGGGATCGGCGATGAGTTCGATGCGGGCCCCATCGGGGTCGGGGAGGTAAAGCGAGGTCTTCACCACCTGATAGTCGTGCCCCACCGAATCGAGGCGGGTCCTGATGTCCTCCCACCGGTCGGGGTCGACGGATATGGCCAGGTGATGCAGACCCCCCAACACCTCGGCGTAGGGCCCCAGGTCCAGGCCGGGGAAGTCGAAAAAGGCGAGGAAGTTGCCGTTGCCGATGTCGAAGAACAGGTGGGTGGATCCGGCGTAGTCCCGGTTCTCGAACAGATCGGTGAGCGGGAACCCGATCAGGTCCTGGTAGAAGCCGATGGTCCTCTCGACGTCGGAGCACAGGAGGGCCACGTGGTGGACGCCCCGGGCCGGGGTGGGTGCCCGCTCGTCGCGGGGGGCCATGTATCTGGCCCTGAGCTGGTCGCGTCTGTGGGCCAGCTCTTCGAGTTCGTTCGCCGTCAGTTCCATTGGTCCCCCTGGATGGTCCGATCCCACGGGTTGCAACCACCGGCGGGGCGGATCTATTCGCCCCGGTCACCCCGGCGGCACGATTCCCGCCCGGCCGTGACCGACGATCGAACGGCGATTCGCCCCGGTCCCCCCGGGGCCCGAGACCTCAATGACGGTTGGCCGATTCGCCGTCGGGCAGGCCGGTGATCACCACCGTGGAGAGGATCTTGTCGGTGATTCGCTGGTTGTCGTCGTCCCAGAGCGGCCAGAGGTAGTCGAGGACGGCGAACACCCCCAGGGTCAAGCCGGTTATGGCGGCGGGCACCAGGGTCCGGGCCAGGGCCAGGCCGTAGCCGATGGGCCTCCGGGAGTCCCGTCGCACCACGGAGATGCCCATCATGGTCTTGCCGATGGTCTGGCCCATCGAACCCTGGCGCAGGATGGAGTTCCAGACCGAGAAGCCGATGGCCGCAACCAGGTAGAGGGTGATGGCGAGCGAGCCGGACATGGTGGCGCCGAGCAGGCGGGCCGCCGTCGCCAGTATCCCTCCCACGACGCCGTCGATGATCAGCGCCACCGCCCGCGATCCCCATGAGGCGTAGGGGGCGGACATCACCCCCGAGGCGGTTCCGTCCCCCAGGCTGACCCCGCAACTCGGACAGGTGCGCCACCTCGGATTCGTCTGGGCTCCGCAACTTGGGCAGTAGGACATCGGTGGTGGTTCTCCATGGGTCGTCGGCCCGAGACTAGTTGAGGTCCGCCACCGTCCCCGCTTGACGACGACCCCTGTTTCGTGGGCAAGTTATCGGGGCCGTCCGGGGCGTCGAGGGAAGGGAGGGCCGCTGTGAATCGGGTCGAGCACACCGCGGCCCGGGCCCGCCGATCCCTCATCGGGGAGGCCGGTTCCACCCCGGTCCCCGGGGATCGGAGGAGGGCGGCGGAGCCCCGACTCCGGAGTGCCCGTTGGGTTGTCCCGAGCGTGCTGCCGGTGGTCTCCCTGGCCGCCCTGGCCGCCGGAGCCGACCCGTTGGTCGGGGTGACGGCGGGGTTGGCGCTGACCGCGGTCGCCGCCGCGGCGCTGCACCTGGTGGAGAGGAGGATCTCGATCGAGTCGGGGGCCGTGTCCGAGGCCCTGCGCCTGAACCGGCGCTTCGCCACCGGATTCGACAACGCCCCCATCGGTATGGCCCAGATCGACGCCCGGGGGCGAATCAGCCGGGTGAATCCGGCCATGGTCGCCCTCGTGGAGAGCTCATTGGGCGACCTGGGGGCCCTTCCCTGGGCGGCTCTGATCCACCCTGATGACCGCGGGGGCTGGGAGGAGAGGATCGGTTCCCTGGTGAGGGGGGAGTCCCTCTCCACCGAGGCCAGGGTGCGCTATCTCCTGCC
>JALSTE010000385.1 GCA_026983855.1 Acidimicrobiia bacterium | reverse complement strand
TCACCTCACATCTTCCCTATACCGGCGGTGAGGCCGGCGATGATCTGCTTGGTGGCCACCAGGAAGAGAACCACCAGGGGAAGGGTGGTGATGATTATCCCCGCGAACAACGTCGACCAGTCGGTCTGGAACTCACCGAAGAAGCGGGTCAGACCGACGGGCAGGGTCCACTTGTCGGTGGACCGCAACAGAACCAGGGGAAAGAAGAAGTCGTTCCACAGGGGAACGAACTGGAACACGGCCACCGTGGCCAGGGCCGGTCTGACCAGGGGCAGCATGACCCGACGGAAGATTGTGAACTCCCCCGCCCCGTCGATACGGGCCGCCTCGGTCAACTCGATCGGCAACTGTCGGAAGAAGGCCGACAGTATGAACACCGAGAACGGAATGCCGGTGGCGGCGTACACCAGGACCAGGCCGAGCCGACTGTCCACCAGACCCAGATTCTGCAGCAGCAGGAACAGGGGCAGGATGGCCAGACGGAACGGCAGCAGCAGGCCCGACAGGAAGTAGGCCGACAGCACACCTCCCCCCCGGAAGGTGTACCGACCCAGGGGGTAGGCGGCCAGAACGGCCAACCCCGTGCCCAGAACCACCGAGGCCACGGTGATGGTCAGGGAGTTGACGAAGTAGCTGCTGAAGTTGGCCTCGGTCCACGCGGTGGTGTAGCTCTCGAACCTCAGGCTGGTGGGGATTCCGATGGGCTGGCGGAAGATGTCCCTGGAGGGTCGCAGGGAGTTGAACACCACCAGCAGGATGGGGGCCAGGACCAGGGCGGCGTAGCCCCACATCAGGACCATTATCCCGATCTCGGCCGGCTTCCGGCGGCGCTTCCGTCCCCTGTTCCCGGTACTCCCCCGCCCCGCCCGGGACAGGATCCCGCCGGAGGGCATGGTCGTGGTCGCGGTCATGAGATTCCGGCCTCCAATCGGGCGAACCAACGGCGGGCCAGCATCGACACCCCGAAGATCACGGCGAACATGATCACCGCCAGGGCCGAGGCCACCCCGAATGCGTCCACCCCACCCCTGAACGCCGTCCGGTAGAACAGCAGGCCCAGCACGTCAGTGGCTCCGGCCGGACCGCCGTCGACTCCTCCGAGGGCCCACACCAGGCCGAACACGTTGAACGACTGGATGAAGGTGAGGATGGTCACGGTGCCGAACACCGGTGTCAGCTGGGGGAACGTGACGTGACGGAACACCTGCCAGGAGTTCGCACCGTCCACCCTCGCCGCCTCGGAGTAGGCCTCGGGTATGGCCGCCAGACCCGCGGCGAACAACAGCATCGGGAATCCCACCCAGAACCAGGCGTTGACCAGGATCACCACCGGGAAGGCGGTGGTCGGGTCACCCAGCCAGGGGCGGGCCCAGGATCCCAGCCCGGCCGAGTCCAGCAGGTGGTTCAGAGGCCCGAAGGTCGGGTTCAGGATCAGCCCCCACACATAGCCGACCACCAGGGGGCTGACCATGAAGGGAAGGACGTAGGTGGTCCGCAGGAACTGCTTACCCCGTCGCTTTTTCTGGAGAAGGACCGCCAGCAGCAGACCCAGGGACACCTGGATCGCCATGGTGCCGACGAAGAACACCACGTTGTGACGCAGATCCCGGGGCAACTGCTCGTCGATCGGGAACCGGCTGAGGAGTTCCCTGAAGTTGTCCAGTCCGATGAAGCCGCCCCGGGCCGTGCCCTTCCACTCGAACAGGCTGAAGAACAGGGCCTGGGCCAGGGGGTAGATCATGAACACCGTGTAGACCACGAAGGCCGGGGCGATGAACATGACCAGGGTGGGCCACGGCGGAGCGGCCCGCCCCGCACCCTTACGGGTGCGGGAGCGGGTCCGGCCGCGTGTGGAGGGCACGGCGGCGGTCAACGGTCTCTCAGCCCTGGGGCGTGAACCACTGGGACACGCCGGCCTGGACGTCGGCGGCCACCTGCTCGGGCGTCGAGTCACCCAACCAGATCTTCACCACGCCCTCCCGCAGGATGCTGTCGGCGCTGGGATCGCCGTAGCGGAAGTTGACCAGGCTCAGGTACGACACCGGGGAGGCCGAGTAGAGATCCCCGAACTCCGCCAGCAGCGGGTCCTCGGGGGTGGTCCCGGGGATGGGCGAGAGCTGCTTGATCTCGGTGGTGAACAGCTGACCGAACTCCTCAGATCCCATCCAGTTCACCAGGTCGGTGGCGGCATCGGGGGCGTCGGAGTTGGCGTTCACCCCGAAGGAGCCGTCCATCCACCCCACCACACTCGGTCCGGCGGAGGATCCCGGTGCGGCCGGGACCGGGAACACGCCGATGTCCAGGTCGGGACCGTTATCCCTCCAGAAGCCGATCTCGAAGGATCCGCCGATGAAGATGCCGGCCTGCTCGGTGAGGAACAGGGTCTTGGAGTCCTCATAGGACACCCCGACCACGTCGTCGGGCAGGTACTGCTGCAGATCCTGCATGAGGGCGATGGAGGCCACGTAGTCGGGGTCGGTGAAGTCCTTCTCCCCTGACAGCAGGGCCTTCTCGAACTCCTGACCTCCGTAGCGGGGTGCAGCGATGGCGTCGTGGACGATGGGGATCATCCAGGTGCTATCGGCCGCGGCCGGGGTGGAGATGGGTATGTAGCCGTTCGCCTTGAGGGTG
>JALSTE010000384.1 GCA_026983855.1 Acidimicrobiia bacterium | reverse complement strand
CGGGTCACCAGGGCCAGGGTCTCCTCCCCCGACCGGTATCTCGGGGCCAGCAGCTCCTGGTCGATGTCGAGGAAGACCACCACCTCGATCCCGTCGGCGGGATGGAGGCGGTGGAGCAGGGCCTCGGTCCCCACGTACAGGCCGGCCTCGGGGATGGACGACGTGTCGGCGGTGATCTCCACCACCGGTCGCCCGGCCAGGGCCTCCAGCTCGGCCCCGACACCGCTCACACCGATGCGGGACCGGCGGAACCGGGTGGAACCGCAGTGCTCGCACACCACCGGGCGCCGGGTACCGTCGGTGACCGACACCAGGTCCTCGCCCTCCTGGGCCAGGGGTCGGCCGTGACCGTCGGTGGCCAGCTCCCCGCAACCGGAACAGACCAGGATCCGGGCCCGGCCCTTACGGTTGATCACACAGGCCACCTTGCGATCGGAGGTCACGATCCGGGCCAGACGCGGTGAGCACCACTGACCGGCGCGGGGATCATCCCGGCGACGGTCGATCACCTCCAGGATGGGCCAGCCGCGGCGCTCCTCGCTTCGTGAGGGCAACACCAGACGGGCCCGGTGGAGGGAATCCAGGGAGGGAACCGGTGACGTCATCACACAGGGCACCCTGGCGGACAGGGCCCGGTGGGCGGCCACGTCCCTGGCGTTCCAGGTCGGGGCCGATTCCTCCTGGTAGGCCTCGTCGTGTTCGTCGATGACCACCACCACGTCGAGCTCTCCCACCGGGGCCCAGGCGGCCGAGCGGACCCCGACGGTCGTCACCCCCCCGGCGGAAAGGGCCCAGTCATCGGGGTACATGGCGACCGTGGCCCCGGCCCGGGACAGGTCCCGCCGGAGGGCCCGGGCCCGGTCGATCGAGGGAACCAGCACCAGGCCCCGGCCCCGGGACAGGGCCGTGCGGGCGATGTCGGAGTCCGACAACGAGGGGGGGACCCTCACCACCGACAGTCGGTGACGGAGAGCCTCTCCGATCAGGGGGAGTTCCAGTCCCGCCGCCGGTGGCTCGACCCGTCGCGGTTCCACCCGGGCGATGTTGCGGGTGGCGGTGGCGGTGCGCAGGAACCGGGGACGGGGCCCGACCCAGCGCTCCGAGGCCCAGGAGGCCAGGTCCACGATGGCGGGGGGTGGACCGTGACCCGAGATTCGGGTGACCTCGCTGAGATCCACCCCCTCGGGGGGTTGGACCCCCACGCCGGTGATCCAGGCCCGGGTCCGGCGACCCCTCAGGGGCACCCGGACCACCCAGCCCACATCCACCTCGGGATGGCGGGACAGCAGCCCGGGGGGGATCACGTAGTCGAACTCGCGGTCGATGGCGGGTTCGTCGGGGAGTACCCGGACGACCAGCCCCCCGGTGGCGGACCCCGGTTCTACAGACCGAGAGCCGATTTTACCTCTTCCACCCGGTCGAGCCTCTCCCAGGGGAACAGCCCTCCGTCGGTGGGGCGACCGAAGTGGCCGTAGGCGGCGGTGGGCTTGTAGATCGGGCGCCGGAGCTCGAGATCCCTCAATATGGCGGCCGGGCGCAGGTCGAAGATCTCGCGGACCGCGGCCTCCACCCTCTCCCGGGCCACGTTCTCCGTGCCGAAGGTCTCCACCAGTATCGAAACCGGACGGGCCACACCTATGGCGTAGGCCACCTGTACCTCACAGCGTGATGCGGCCCCGGCGGCCACGAGATTCTTGGCGACCCAGCGGGTGGCGTAGGCGGCGGAGCGGTCGACCTTGGAGGGGTCCTTGCCCGAGAAGGCACCGCCTCCGTGGCGGGCCATGCCACCGTAGGTGTCGACGATGATCTTACGGCCGGTGAGTCCGGCGTCACCCACCGGTCCGCCGATCACGAACTTGCCGGTGGGGTTCACGTAGATGTCGAACTCGTCGTCGCGGTACTGCTCGGGCACCGCGGGCATGATCACGTGCTCGATCAGATCGGGGCGGATCATGGTGTCGCGGTCGATGCCCTCGTCGTGCTGGGTGGAGACCAGGACCGCCTCGAGGCGGACCGGGCGGCCGTCCTCGTAACCGAAGGTGACCTGGGTCTTGCCGTCGGGGCGCAGATAGGGAATCACCCCCGACCGGCGGGCCTCGGTCAGGGACTCGGCCATCCTGTGGGCCACGTGGATCGGGAGGGGCATGTACTCGTCGGTCTCGTCGCAGGCGTAGCCGAACATCATCCCCTGGTCCCCGGCCCCCTGACGATCCAGGGGATCGCTCTCACCGGCCGTACCCGAGCGCACCTCCTCCGAGTCGTCCACCCCCTGGGCGATGTCGGGCGACTGCTCGTCCAGGCTGACCATGACCCCGCAGGTGTCACCGTCGAATCCCAGGGAGCCGCGGTCGTAGCCGATGCCGACCACGGTGGAGCGAACGACCTTGGGGATGTCCACGTAGGCCTCGGTGGTGATCTCCCCGGCCACCACGACGAGTCCGGTGGTCACCAGGGTCTCACACGCCACCCGACTGCCCGGGTCCTGATCCAGGAGGGCGTCGAGGATCGAGTCCGATATCTGATCGGCCATCTTGTCGGGATGGCCCTCGGTCACGGACTCCGAGGTGAAGGTCCAACGAGTCACTTGTTCTCCTGCCCATCGGGTGAGGCTGAGGATGCCCGGGCACCCCAGC
>JALSTE010000383.1 GCA_026983855.1 Acidimicrobiia bacterium | reverse complement strand
GATTGTGTATGGCGATCCAGCGTCAGCGGGCCCTGACGGCTACTCGAAGACGACCACGCTGCGGGCCACGGTGCCGCCCTTCATGGCCGCGAAGCCCTCGTTGATCTCCTCGAGGGGGATTCGGGCCGAGACCATCTCGTCGAGCATCAACCTCCCGTCGAGGTACATGTCGACCAGGCGGGGCATGTCGGTGCGGAACTGGTTGGACCCCATGTTGGAGCCGATCATCTTCTTCTCGAAGAGGAACTGAACCCCGGGGATCTCCACGTTCACACCGATCGGGATCATGCCGATGATCACCGCCGCCCCCCCGTTGCGGATCATGCCGAAGGCCTGCTCGGCGGTGGCCTTGAGGCCGATGGCCTCGAAGGAGTAGTGCACACCGCCGCCGGTCATCTCCAACACCGCCATGACCGGATCGGTCTCACCGGCGTTCACGGTGTCGGTGGCACCCATCTGGCGGGCGATCTCCAGCTTGGAGTCGACCATGTCGATGGCGATGATGCGGCCGGCTCCGGCGATACGCGCCCCCTGGATGGCGGCCAGGCCGATTCCGCCGCAACCCACCACGGCCACGGTCTCCCCGGGCCGGACCCCGGCGGTGCGGAACACGGCGCCGGTACCGGTGAGCACCCCGCAGCCGATCAGGGCGGCCCGGTCGAGGGGCATGTCCTTGCGGATCTTCACGATGGCGTGCTCGTGGACCAGCATCATCTCGGCGAAGGAACTCAGGTTCAGGAACTGGTAGGCGGGCTCACCGTCGATGGTGAGTCGGGGCTCCTCGTCGGGGCCCCGGTTGCACTCCACGTCCTTGCCGCTGCACAGGGCCGGCCGGCCCTCCAGGCAGTAGGAGCAGTGTCCGCAGAACACCGACAGGCAGGTGATCACGTGGTCGCCCGGTTCCACGTAGTTGACGTCGGAACCCACGGCCTCGACCACCCCGGCCGACTCGTGCCCCAGGACCGCGGGGGTCATGTAGGGGTACTTGCCCTCGATGAAGTGCAGGTCGGAGTGGCACAGCCCGGCGGCCACGGTCCGGATCAGCACCTCCCGGGGTCCGGGAGTGCCGATGGCGACCTCCTCGATCTCCAGTTCGCCCGGAATGGTCTTGAGAACGGCTGCCTTCATGGCTCCCCCTTGGTACGGCCGTGTCCACGGCCCGGTAGCGGCGACCCCGATGCTACGCGGCAGGGCTGGGAGGTGTGACATCCACCCCTCCCCACCGGCCCCGGTGGGCAGCCCGGATGCGGATTCGGAGGCGTCGGATTTGGAGGTGTCGGGCTCGGGGCTGGTGCTGGTTCCCGCCGGGATGTCGGGGATGAGGGAGTGTTGTCGGTGTGCTGGTCGGTGGTCAGGGAGTGTTGTCGGTGTGCTGGTCGGTGGTCGTGGGCTGGGTGGGGGCGGTTCCGATGGTCCCGCTGAGCACCCCCGCCCACACCCTCTGCCACTCCTCGACCTGGTCGGGCAGGGTCATGGGGTCGAGGGGGTCGGCCTCCACCCGGGTCTGGTAGCGGGCATCGAGGTCGGTGTCGATCAGGTCGAAGCGGGCCGGCCAGGAGCCCATGTCGTCACCGATGTCGAACTGGAACTCGGGGGTGACGATCTGATCCATGAGGCGGCCCGCCGCCCTGCGGTCGTGGGTTCCGGTGATGACCCCACCGTAGAAGGGCACCGCCACGCATCCATCGTCGACGACCTGGGTCTCCAGGCGCTCGGGGGGACGGAACCGGAGTCGGGCGGTGACCACCGGCATCCGGTCCGACGCCACCACCGCGGTGCGGGTGCCGTCGACCGACCCCTCGGTGAACTGCCCGAAGTAGGCCTCCCGCCAGGTCGTGGTGACGAGCATGCCGTTGGCGACGAGGCCGGCCAGCACGTCGCTCCAGGGCTCGGGTCCGTCCAGGGGGAAGCGATCCTCCAACATGGCCAGGAAGTAGACCCCCATGGGATCGGTGCCGGGGTCGGGGACCACGAGTTGATCGGCGAACCGGGGGTCGGTGAAGTCGCCGATTCCGGTGGGGGTGTCCGATGGCGGGGCGTTGACGATCACCGCCCCCTCGGGGAGATCCTCGGGCGGGGGGGTGAAGTCGTCCTCGAATTCCTCGATCACCTCGGGGGGTTGGTAGTAGTCGATGTCGATGTTCAGGCAGACATCGAGGACGCTCACGGGGGTGAGAACCTCCCCGGGCAGGGTCAGCCGGGGATCGAGGCGGTCGGCCCCGATGGGTACGTACCTCTCGGTGATGGCCTGCTCCACGATGTCGCGCACCTCCAGAGGCCCCAATCCGACCACGACATCGGCGACAGGGTCCTGGCGGGTTCGCAGCAGCAGGTCGGCCAGGTCCGAGGCGCTGGCCTCTCGGGTGACCGACACCCGGAAACCCGTGCGCTCGGTGAAGGCGTCGAGCTGGTCCTGGGGCAGGCGGAAGCCCTCGTAGGTGACCAGGCGTATGGTGCGGGCCTCGCCCCCCCGGGCGGTCCCGCAGGCCGAGGCGACGATGGCCAGCGACACCATGATCGCCACCAGGGGCAGTCGGGTGCGGCTCATGGGCTTCAGGGGGCCTCACTGGGGGATCGGGGCGGGTTCGGGCCCTCGGTCAGGGGGATGACGACCAGGACCGTCCCCCGGGCGACGGTCACCGACGGAGGGGAACCGGGGGGAACGGCCGGTCCGACAACGTTACTCAGCCCCAGGGAGGAATCCGCCGCGAGCACGTCGTCGTGGAGGGGGTAGCGCAGACCCCTGGTGGTCACCCCGACGGCGGGTCCACCGAGGGCGAGGAGGGTCACCGTGTCGCCGGGCCCCGCCGGGAGGATCCTCTCCCCGCTCCCGGGACCGACCGGCATCACGACGGCCCCGGGGGTGATCATCACCAGACCCAGCGGGCGATAACGGGGGGCGCCGAGAACGGCCAGGTTGCCCAGCAGGTGATCCAGCCGACCCCCGCCCGCCCCCAGCACCAGCACCCGGGCCGCCGGGCCGGCATCCTCGGGGGTTTCCCCCCTCAGGGTGGTCCGGGCCGATCGTCCACCGGGGACTCCCGGACCCCCCGCGGTGCTCTCCGCCGGAGCGGTTCCGCCCGATCGGGAGATCTCACCGGATCGGGCCCCGAGCAGGGAGGCGGTGTGGTCCAGGGCCAGTTCCAGATCGGTCCGGTCCTTGTCGCGGGGATGCCGGATGATCGGTACCCCCCGGTGTTCCAGGAGGGACAGGGTCCCGGGACTGATGGAGTCCATGTCCCCGATGACCGCGTCGGGCATCAGGCCCAGGGCCAGGGCCAATTCGGCCCCGGAGTCGGCGGCGATGAGGGGCACCCGGTCCAGATCCCCGAGGTCCCAGTGGAGGCGTTCGAGGGCCGGGCCGAGTTCAGAGGTGTCGATCACCGCTCCGCCGGCCACTATCAGGGCGTCCAGGGGTGGCTGCGGGGGACTCTCCGGGGTGGGGCTCACCGCATCATGGTGACCGATTTCACCTCCCGATGACACCACGGCGGTGAATTGCGGTGATCGGGGCCTTCCCCGAGCGCGGCCACCCGGCCCGCCGGTGCCAACCCGCGAGTGGCGGGCAGGGGGTGACGTGGGAGAGAGCCGAACTGGCAGTACGGTTTGTCCACTGTGCGTAGGTTCCTGTGGAGACTGAGCCGGCTCTTGGGAGTGGCGGTGGCCCTGGTCATGGCGGTGGGTCTGTTCGCCGCGGCCGGGTACGCCATCGCCCCCCACGCCGGCAAGGCCCTCACCGCCGTCGACATGCAACGGGCCGAGGTGGATTTCGACCTCACACCGGGAGCCCAGCGGACCGAGGTCTACGACCGCTACGGCAACCAGATCGGGGTCCTCAACACCGCCGTCGATCGTGAGATCGTGTCCTACGACCAGATACCCCAGGACGTGATCGACGCCGTTCTGGCCGTCGAGGACGAGAAGTTCTTCGAGCACCACGGATTCGATCTGCGGGGCACCATCCGGGCCATGCTGTCCAACGTCTCCGCCGGTGAGGTGACCGGCGGTGGTTCGACCATCACCCAGCAGATCGTGAAGTTGCGGGTGGTCGGCAACGAGCGGACCTTCAACCGCAAGATCCGCGAGGCCATCCTGGCCTCCCGCCTCGAGGAGCAGATGACGAAGGAGGAACTCCTCGAGTTCTACCTCAACGAGATCTACTTCGGGAACGGCGCCTACGGCATCCAGGCCGCGGCCGAGACCTACTTCGGCAAGGACGTGGAGGAACTCGATCACGGGGACGCCGCCCTGCTGGCCGGATTGATCCGGGCCCCCTCGGTCTTCGATGGATTCGAGGACTTCGACGTGGCCCGCAAGCGACGGACCGTGGGCCTGACCCGGATGCTGGAGCTGGGGATAATCACCCAGGACGAATTCGACGAGTACCAGCGCCGGCCCCTCCCGACGCGGAACCTGAGCCCCCGGTTCACCAACAAGAACCTCAAGCGGGACTACTTCTTCGACACCGTCACCGAGGCCCTGCTGAATCTCGACGCCCTGGGGGACACCCGCGAGGAGAGGTTCAACGCCGTCTACTCCGGCGGGTTGCGGGTGTACTCCACCTTCGACCCGGTGCTGGAGCGCCAGATGAAGGAGGCCGTCAAGGAGGTCCTTCCCGACGGCACCGGCCGCTTCGAGGTGTCGATAGCCACGGTGGAACCGTCCACCGGTGCGGTACGGGCCTTCCTGGGGGGACCGGACTTCGCCGAGTTCGAGTTCAACCTGGCCACCCAGGGCAAGCGCCAGCCGGGGTCCTCGTTCAAGACCTACGTGCTCACCACCGCCATCGAGAGGGCCGGAATCCTGCCCTATGACACCATCAGCGGTATCGGCCCGTGCGCCTTCGATGACGGGCCGAAGCTCTACATCGTGAACAACTTCAGTCGCTCACCGGGGACGGTCAAGACCATCAGGGGTCAGACCCTCAGCTCGTCCAACTGCGCCTTCGTCCGACTGGGGATAGTCACCGGCCTGGAGGACGTGGCCGACCTGGCCAGCCAGATGGTCGGGCGCTCCGAGGACGAGAGGTTCCTGCCGTTCAAGTCGATGTCGCTCGGGGCCCAGGAGGTCACCCCCCTGGAGCACGCCGTGGGGTACTCGGTGCTGGCCAACGACGGGATCCGCATGGAGCCCTACTACGTGGAGCGAATCGAGGACCGTGAGGGAAACGTCATCTACGAGCACATCCCCCGGGGTCGCCGCCTGGTGAGCAGCGAGACCGCCCGCTGGGTCACCAGCGTCCTGGAGGCCAACGTCAGGGGGGGCACGGGCCGTAGGGCCCAGCTGGCCAACGGTCAGCCCGCCGCCGGCAAGACGGGAACGGCTCAGGACTTCACCGACGCCTGGTTCGTGGGCTACACCCCCCAGTACGCCACCTCGGTCTGGCTCGGGGACCCCCTGGAGAAGGTCGAGATGCGCAACGTACTGGGACACCCGGGGGGTGTCACCGGGGGGTCCATCCCGGCCACCATCTGGGGGGTGTACATGAGCAAGGCCCTGGCCGACACCCCGATCCAGCCGTTCGACCCCCCACCCCCGGCCCCCCGAGCGGGACGATTCCTGTTCCTACCCGACGAGAAGTGCCCCGTCGAGATCGAACTGGCCGACGGCACCAAGCTGGAGTTCAAACTCGACTGCCGTGACGTGAACGTGGACATGGCCACCCGCAACGGCAAGTTCGTGCCCCGGGACAGCGCCCTGTGTGAGATCACCATCACCGATGAGGAGGGGATCAGCCGCAGGGAGAAGGTCCGCTGCAGCGAGGTGGCCGACCGTCTGAACCCCACGACCACCACGACCACCACTGAGGACCCCTCCTCGACCACGGTTCCGGGCGATACGACCACCACCGCTCCCGGAGAGACGACCACCACGGCCCCCGGTGGGGGTGGTACCACCACCGTCCCGACCACCACCACGACTCCTCCCGATTCCTCGACGACAACCTCGACCACCACCACGACCGGTCCGCCGAGCTCGACGACCACGTCCACCACCGCGGCCACCACCACGACCAGCTCGTCGACCACCACCACCCCCTGACATGGGACGGGATCCCCGGGGTCCAGCGGGCCCGGGGCCGGCTCCCCGCCACCGGAGGGAGGATCAGCGGTGGGAGGTGAGTGGCCCTTGGGCGATCCCGGGTGAATGCCGGGTCGCGCGAACACCTCCGGGGGGTGTTGAATGGACGGATCGGATCAGGGGAGGTCAAGGGAGTGAGTGAACTCGATCGGCTGGTGGAGCTGCAGGGTCTCGATACCCGACTCGACCAGCTTCGCTACAAGGGGGAACACCTCCCCGTCCGAGCCGAGCTCGACCAACTGCACCGGGAGGTGGACCAGCTGGTGGGGGAGAGGGATGAGGTGGCCGGGACCCGCACGGATCTGCTGACCCGCCAGAAACGGATCGAGGACGAGGTGGCCCTGCTCGACGACAAGATCGGGCGGGAGAACGACCGCATGTACTCGGGCACCATCACCTCACCGAAGGAACTGTCGGCGATCCAGGACGAGTTGGAGTCCCTGGGGCGTCGCAAGGATCACCTGGAGGAGAAGATCCTCGATCTCATGGAGGCCCTCGAACCGGTCTCCTCCCGGCTGGCGGAAATGGAGACCCGTCTCGCCGACGCCCGGGCCGAGGCGGGAAGGCTCGAGGCCCGGGTCACGACCGAGCAGGCCGAGATCGACGCCGAGGCCGCCGAGGTGGGCTCCCAGCGGGACTCGCTGGCGGCGGAGATTCCCCCGGAGCTGCTGGAGCGCTACACGAGGGCCCGGGCCGGTCGCCGCGACGGGGTGGCCCTGGCCCGGCTGATCGGATCCACCTGCGGGGCCTGCGGGCTGTCACTCCCGACCATGTTCGTGGAGGAGGTCCGCCACTCATCCGGTGACGAGCTCTTCGTGTGTGAGGAGTGCGGGGTTCTGCTCGCTCCCTGACCTGATGACGAGTATCGGATAGCCCATGTTTCTCTGGTTCGCAGGACTGTCGCTGGTCATGATGTGGTTCGTCTTTCGGGACCCCGCCATAGACCACCGCCTCGTGGTGTTCGGGGCCCTGCTACCGGACCTGGTCGACGCCCCCTTCGGTCACGCCGCCGTTGCCCACACCCTCCTGGGGGCGGTGTTCCTGCTGTACGGGGTCATGGCGGTGACGGTCCGGAGACGCCGTCTGCGGCGGCGACTGCTGGCCCTCCCGATAGGGGTCTTCTTCCACCTGGTACTCGATCCGATATGGACGGTTACCGCCGTGTTCTGGTGGCCGGTCCAGGGCCTGGCCCTCGGTGATCATCCGATCCCCGCCTTCGACCGGCCGTTGGGTGTGGCGATCGCCATGGAGGTCGTCGGTGCCCTCTCCCTGATGTGGGTCTGGTACCGGTTCGGGCTGGCCGATCCCACCCGGCGTTCGGTGTTCCTGCGGACGGGTCGGCTCGACCGGGCCCTCACCGAACCCGGCCACCAGCCGCCGTCATGCTGATCCTGGTCCGCCACGGTCGCACCGCCGCCAACGCCTCGGGCCTGCTGCAGGGTCGGTTGGACAATCCCCTCGACGCCGAGGGTCGCCGTCAGGCCCGGGGGCTGGCGGCCTCCCTGCCGGTGGTGGACCGGATCGTGGCCTCCCCGTTGTTGAGGGCCCGTCAGACGGCGGCGGCCCTGCCGGTGGGGTCCGGTGGCATCGACGTCGACGAGCGGTGGGTGGAACTCGACTACGGCGAATTCGACGGTCGTAGGTTCTCCGACCTTCCCCCCGGGGTCTGGGAGAGGTGGATGGACGACCCCGACTTCCGGCCCCCGGGAGGGGAGACCCTCAGAGAGCTACGGGCCCGGGTGTGGGAGGCCTGCGACGACCTCGCCGCGGAGGCCGCCACCCGGGACGTGGTGGTGGTCAGCCATGTGTCCCCCATCAAGGCCGCCGTGGCCTGGGCCCTGGGCACCCGGGAGGACCTGTCTTGGCGGATGCACCTGTCCACCGCCTCGATCACCCGTATCGAGACCGGCGGCGGTCGGGTTCGCCTGGTGGAGTTCAACCGGGAGGTGGACCGGGACCTGGTGGCCCCACTGGCGGGGGAGGACACCGAGATCTCCTGGGGAGGCGGTTCGGGCTCGTCGGCCGGGGGCGATTCCGGTGATGGTTGACCCGGCACCGGCCGGACTCCGGTGATTCGGGGGGAGGTCGGCCACCCCGGGGCCCGGGGGGTGGCTGTCGGGTCCACTCCCGGTCGGCGGCCGGGTCGTGAACCCCCTGTCCCCGGGGCCGGGTCCCGGTGACCGCGATCTCGTGGGTCCTCCTGTTCGGGGCCGCGGTCGTGGCCCTCCTCGACTGGTGGGCGGTGTGGACCTCGAGTTCCCGGCTGGAATGGGTGGCCAAACCGGGGGTGATGCTGTTCCTGGTGGCCATGCTCGTGGCCATGGACGTGCCGGGGGCGGCCCGCTGGTGGATGGTCGTCGGGGCCCTGGCCGGACTGGTGGGGGATGTGGCCCTGATGCTCCCCCGGGAGAGGTTCATGGCCGGGCTGGTGTTCTTCCTGTGTGGCCATCTGGCCTATGTCGTGGGCCTGGGCCGGCTCGGGTTCGCCCCCGGACCGGCCCTGGTGGGGCTGGCGGCGGTGGTGGTTCTCCTATCCCTGGTCGGACGCCGGATCGTGTCCGCGGTGGCCGCCGACTCCCCCTCACTGGTGGGTCCGGTCGTCGGGTACCTCGGAGTCATCTCGACCATGGTGGTGGTGGCCTTCGGAACCGGGTCGACGGTGGCGGCCACCGG
>JALSTE010000382.1 GCA_026983855.1 Acidimicrobiia bacterium | reverse complement strand
GGGGGGCTGCTGTTCTACGGCTCGGACGCCGTGCTGGCCTGGAACCGCTTCGTGCGACCCCTCCGCTGGGGGAGGATTGTCACGATCATGACCTACCATCTGGGGCAGACGGCGTTGTTCCTGGCGCTCACCGTGCTGTGAGTCTCAACCCTGACTTCAGATTTCACTGCTGAGACCGCGGCGATGGGGGTGAGATGGGGGTGATCGGCAAGCTGAACCCTTGATCGGTACTCGAGGGTTCGAGGCATGGTCCGAGGTTCCGTTTCCGGAGCGGCGCCCCCGCCGAATACCCCCGCCGATCAGTCAGCGACCAGGTGGTAGCGGCCTTGGATCAGCTTCACCCGACCCTGGGTGGTCAGACGGTCCAGGTGCAGCCCGATACTGCGCTTCTCGACACTGTCGGCGAAGACCAGCTCGACGTGGGGGCGGTAGATGAAGCGGTGGGCCACCATTTCCTCCAGGGTGCGGGGAGAGGCGGAGAGGAACCCGATCATGGCCGTTTCCCGTCGCTCGATGGCCGAGGCGAACCGGTCCAGGGCGGAGAGGAACTCGGCTCGCCCCGAGATCACCCCCTTGTGGTGGAAGGTGATGAAGTGCTCGGCGTCGAGCTGTTCACACATGGCGATGGTGTCCTCGAAGGCCTCGAGGTCGGACCAGGCGTCGCCGTAGTACGGCCCGAAGCCGCTGAGGTCGATGTCCCCCAGGTAGGCGGCCCGGGCCTCGGGGATCACGAAGACGGTGTGGCCCCGGGTGTGGCCGGGGGCGTGGTGGATCTCGACGGTCACCCCACCGAGGTCGATCATCTCGCCGTCGACGAAGGTCCCGGCGTCGGGGCGGGGTTGGTAGTGGAAGTTGGAGACGATCTCGGCCGCGAAGGCGGCCGATGGCCCCGGGGCCATCCCATAGATGTCCATGAACCGTTCGATGGAGTCGAGCCCCTGACGGTCCCCGGGGTGGATCAGGACGGGAGACCCGGGGAACAGCGACAGGCCGGCCAGATGGTCCTCGTGGCAGTGGGACAGCAGTATCAGATCGGGATTCAGTCCTCCGGGCAGCCCACCCGCCTCGTGAACGGTGAGGGAGGGGTCGATGAGGAGGGTCTGCTCATTGCCCCGGACCAGGACCGAGTTTCCGTGGGGGTACGCGCCACGGTCCCGCCCCGTGAGAACGGTGACGGGACCGAGGTCCACTTCATCGGGCCAACCCGTGTACACGGATCGCCAGGCTCGGGTGGGTTCGGGATCAGGCCGTGGCCGTCTCCTCCTTGTAGGTGAGGAACCCACCGCCGGCCAGACCAATGGCGGCGAGTGACGAGAGGTAGAGACCTATGGATCGGCTCACACCCTCCGACTCACCGACCAGAAGCCGGAGCAGTACGAGCAGGGCGGCAACGGCTCCGAGAATGAGGAAGGTCATTCCCCAGTTGATCTCGGGCAGTTTCACATCGGGGGCGAAGGCCTCCACGAGGATCTTCGCCGACATGACCAGGGCTATGAGCCACGGAATTACGCCGTTACCGGCGTAGTCGAAGCCATTTCTGCTCACGGAGAATCCGAAGGCGCTGACCGTGAACCAGTTCAGGAACATGCCGATGGTCAACAGCAGGGTGGAGCCCAGGATGATGAGTTGACTCTGCTTGAACTTGCTTAGATCCATGTACGTGGTCCTTGGTAGTCGCGGTGGTGGACCAGACGGTAGCCCACTCCGGGGTGAGTGTGCACGAGAATCGTTAGCCGGCCCGAGTCACCGAGCGTGATCGTGAATCCCCATTCATCCCCGTTCCGCCCCGCACGGAGACACTGACACCACTCTGCGTGACCTTTCCTTCCCGGTTCCGTGGGATGGGGTCGGATAGGGAGAGGACGTGGGTGCCTGCGCCCGCCCTGCTGAAGGTGGGTGATGGGTGGTGAGTCGGCCTGTAGGCGGGATTCTGTCCAGCGCCGGAGCGCCTGGATGACCATCCATCTGTGCGGCCTACCCGGAACCATGGGGCGGGCCACCCGGTTCCTGCTCGGCCTTGCTCCGGGAGGGGTTTACCTGGCCACCGGGGTCGCCCCCGGTGCCGGTGCGCTCTTACCGCACCCTTTCACCCTTACCTGTGACGGGTCGCCCCGTCCATCGGCGGTCTTCTCTCTGTTGCACTTTCCGTCGGGTCGCCCCGCCTGGCATTACGCCAGCTCCCTGCCCTGTGGAGTCCCGACCTTCCTCAGCCCCGTACCCACCGGCTAACCGGTCGGTGCGGAGCCGCGGTCATCCGGCCGACTCACCAGGTCCTCATCCTACCCGGTCGGACTGCCGGGGTGACCGCCGGGTGATTCGGGTCAGAGGTCGAGGGCGGACAGTTCGGGGATCCGCTCCGGTCGGACTGCCGGGGTGACCGCTGGGTGATTGGGGTCAGAGGTCGAGGGCGGAGAGTTCGGGGATCCAGCCGCGGGAGCGGTCCAGGGCCTCCCGCCAGCGGTCCCGGTGGGATTCCCCCACCGGTTCGACCACCTGACGGGGGGTCCACGCCTCGGCCACCTCCTCGAGTTCGGACCAGATCCCCGCTCCGAGTCCGGCCAGGAGACCGGCCCCCAGGGCCGTGGCCTCGAGCTGGGCCGACACCTCCACCGGCACCTGGCAGGCGTTGGCCAGGGCGGTCACGAAGGTCGGGTTGGCGCTCATCCCCCCGTCGATCCTGAGACGGTCCAGCCGATGACCCGAATCGGCCCGGGCCGCGTCCAGGAGGTCGGCCCCCCGGTGGGCCACCCCCTCGAGCACCGCCCGGACCACGTGGGCACGCTCCGTTCCCCGGGTCAGGCCCAGCAGGGTGCCCCGGGCCCCGTAGTCCCAGTCGGGTGTGCCCAGGCCCAGCAGGGCGGGCACGAACCACACGTCGCCGGTATCGGCGCACCCGGAGGCGACGACGTGGGAGTCGGCGAAGGTGTCGATCAGTCCGAGGTCGTCCCTCAGCCACTCCACGCAACTACCGGCCGAGAGCATGATCGACTCCAGGGCCCAGGTGAGTTCGCCACCGGTCCGCCGGGCGACCATCGGGAAGGATCCGGCCGACCCCCTCCTGGGAAATTGCGGACGGTCCCCTCCCACACACACGTCCAGCATGGCCCCGGTCCCGAAGGTGGCCTTGGCCCCACCCGGCCCGGTGCATCCCTGCCCGACCATCGAGGCCTGCTGATCCCCGGCGATTCCCGTGACCGGGGGAGCCCCGTCGATGGCGGTGGCGATGGCGACGGGTCCCGCCGAGTCCACGATCCGGGGCAGGGACGAGAGCGGCAGCCCGAGGGCCCCGGCCACCGCGGGGTCCCAGCCCGAGCCGTCCAGGGACAGCAGCCCGGTCATCGAGGCGTTGGAGGCGT
>JALSTE010000381.1 GCA_026983855.1 Acidimicrobiia bacterium | reverse complement strand
CTTGGGGGGTGGTGCGGGTGTAGTTGCCGGTGGTGTCGACGGCGAGGGGGTCGTCGGCGAGGTTGGTTTGGGTGTTGCCGGTGGTGAAGGGGGTGTAGGTGCACACCCAGCCTGTGTCGGTGTCGGTTTGGGTCCAGGTGCTCTGGTCGGTCCAGGCCAGGGTCTCGACCACGTCGGGAGCGGTCCGCTCCACCGACGTACCCGACGATGTACCGTCGACGCCACTCACGGCCGATGCGCCGGTGGCCAGTAGTGGGAGGGCGGCCACTGAGAGCAGGAGCATCAGCGTCAATCTGTCGCGCACGAGGCAACTCCCGGATAGCGGGCGAGCGTATCGGCGGTGTTGATCAGCCATGTCCCGCCATCGTTGACCAACTTGTAGGAGACCAGTCGTGATCCGAGGTCGTCGTTGACAATGCGCCCGGTTGAGACATCGAACTCGACGGCGTCTGAGATGACGCAGGCGATGGCGACGGCCTCATTCTCGAAGGGGAGTTCGACGGTGAGAACGATGACGGTTTCTAAGTCTTCGTCTGTCTTGCGGAAGGCCCGCCCGTCGGCCTTCATCGCAGAGAGCGCTTCCACGATGGCCTTGGCTCCGTACTCAGTGAAGCTCTCTCTGATGGCCGGATAGGTCGGATCAACGGGTTCGTAGCCTGCTTCGAGAATGGCCTCTCGGGCGTCTATCACCACCTGGGCGATTTCCTGTTTGGTGGCTGCTTCGGGGTCGACCGGCTGGGTCGTGGTGGTGGAGGTGCTGCTGCTGCTGGTTGTGGTGGTGGCAAGCGTTGTCGTGGTGGTCGTGCTGCTGGTGGTGGTGACGGGCGTGGTGGTCGGGATGGGGCGGATGGCTTCGGGGTCGCCGCGTCCGGGATTGCTGCAGGAGGCGGCGAGCAGCGCCGCTGTGACTGTCAGAACCACCGGAATCCACCGAAAAGTCATCACCCTCCCCCGAATCCCACACAGAGTGACTCACGTCACACTCCACTGTCAAGGGTCGTCTCCGGATCACGAGTCCTTCAGTGCGACGACCCTGTCGAAAGCTCGGGCGTGGGTGTTGTCGCTGTGACGTTGTCGTCCCCGGGTTGGTGCGGGCCCGGGGCGGGTGGTGGTACTGGGTGGCGGCGGAAATCGGGGATATCAGGTGTTTTTGTTTCGGTTGGGGTTGTGGGCGGGGGGTGGTGCGACTAGATTGAATACGAACATACGTTCCCATCGGGTCACTGGTTGGGTTGGCTCCCCGGAGGCACCCAATCGTGGTGGAGGGTGGGGACGGCGTTCTCTTCGCAGGGTTTCCTGCCTCGGTTCCAAGCTTCCCCGTATCCCATCAGCGGACGCCCCCACAGGGTGTTCGGAAGCCGACGATCGCGAGGTGTCGCCATGGACGGTCCCGACCACGAAACCCACCGGCCGCCCTCCGAACCGAACGCGGCCACTGGATCGGTGGTTGGTGGTGTGGTGGGGGAGACGGAGGGTCTGGCCCGCCGGATGACGGCGCTGGCGTCTCTGCCGTTGGGGGAGCTCAGCCCCGATGAGCTGGTGGAGCTGACCGACAACCTGCAGCACCTGCACAGCGCGGTGACCGCGGTTCGCACCGCGGCGGTCGCGGCGTGTGACACGGCGGGGGTTCACCGTCGTGATGGCCTCAGATCGTGTTCACGGTGGTTGGCCAATCGTCACCGTCTGCCGGGGGGTTGGGCGGCGGGAACCCTGGCGATGGGTCGCACCCTGGCCCAGTTGCCCCGGGTGCGTCACGCCCTGGCCCGGGGGGATATCAGCGAGGCTCATGCCCGGGCCTTGACCCGCCTGTGGGCCCCGAACATCGCCGAGGTGTTCGACAGGGATCTGCACCTGCTGCTGGAGGCGGCCCGAACCCAGTCCTTCAAGGGGTTTGAGGAGGTGCTGGGCCGCTGGCTGGCGTTCGCCGATCCCGACCGCAGCGACGGCCGTGACCGTCGGGCCCGCAAGCAGCGGGCGATCTACCTGTCGCGGGTGGGGGGACGGGTGGCCATGGACCTCGACGCCGACACCCTGTCGGGGGGGATCATCGAGGCCGCCCTGGACCACTTCGAGCGGCGGTTGTTCGACGAGGACTGGAAGGCCACCCGGGCCGAACACGGGGAGGACGCCTGCTACGACCAGATGCCCCGCACCCCCGCCCAACGGCGACTCGACGCCATGGTCCTGGCCCTGGAGACCGCCTACAACCACGACACCGCCGGCAGGGGGGACCCGTTGGTGAACGTGGTGGTGGATCACACCACCCTGGACCGGGAGATCCGCCGCTTCTGCGGTGTGGAACCCGATCCCGGTGAGGTTTTCAACCCCGGGGGCCGCTGCCATCTCGCCGACGGCACCCCCATCAGCCCCGCCCAGGCCCTGCACCTGGCGTTCCGGGGTCACATGGCCCGGGTCGTGTTCTCCGGGGAGGGTCGGATCATCGACATGGGCCGCCGCAGCCGGATCTTCACCGGCGCCCTCCGGGAGGCCCTCATCATCGCCGACCGCACCTGTCGTCACCCCGGCTGCGACCTGCCCGCCACCCGCTGTGAGGCCGACCACATCATCCCCTGGAGCCAGGGCGGGACCACCAGCCTGGACAACGGCCAGATGCTCTGCCTCTGGCACCACCGGCTCAAG
>JALSTE010000380.1 GCA_026983855.1 Acidimicrobiia bacterium | reverse complement strand
CCACGACCACGACAACGACCGCGGTTGCGGAGTCCACGACCACGTCCACGACAACCCCGGTTCCGGAGTCCACGACCACGGAGGTGGTCGACACCACCTCGGCTCCCTCCACCTCGGCGGTGACCCCTCTCGATCCCCCGACCGCTCCCGGTCCGCCCGCCTCGGTGGCAGCCCCCACCTTCACGACCCATCCCACCCCGGTTCCGACGGAATCGGACGGTTCCCCGAGCACTTCCGACGCCAAGGTCGACACCGGGTCGGCGTCAGGTGCCAGACTGGGTCACGCGGGGGCGGATGGGAACGGAATTCCCCTGGCGCCGGTGGATCCGGCGGTGGTGGCCGTTCCCCTGTTCACGGACTGAGATGGGAAACGGTCATGTTCACCGATCGCAGATCTACTCACCAGATGTGGAGGGGTCGCCCGGGGGTGGGGGCGGCCCACGTGGGCCCGGACTCCGTCCAGGTCACGCGATGCCGACCGGTCGGGCCGGCGGGGCCGTGGTGGCCCGTGTTGCTGTTGCTACTCGTGGTCACCGCATGCGCCGGGGGTCGCTCCGACGGGGCCGAGGTCGCCCCACCTTCCACCACCTCCCCTCCCCGGAACGTGGTGCCGGGGAGCGAGGGGGTGGAGGTTCCCTCCCTGGTGGCCCGGGCCGTGGGGCCGGTGGCCCTGTTCGTGGAGCCCAACGCCGCCGAACCCCTCGACATCCTGGAGTCCACAACCTCCTACGGATCCCCCCGGGTGCTCCTGGTCAGTCAGACGGTCGGGGACTGGCACCGGGTGCTGCTGCCCGGTCGTCCCAACGGCTCCAGCGCCTGGGTACGCGACGACGACGTGGTGCTCACCCGGGTGAACCAGCGACTGGAGGTCGATCTCACCGAGATGACCCTCACCCTGTATGAGGGCGACCGCGAGATCCTCGTCTCCCCCGTGGCGGTGGGAAGTGCGCAGAACCCGACCCCCACCGGTCTCTACTACATCACCGACAAGATTCGCCCGGCCGCCGGGGAGGTGAGTGCCTACGGTCCCTTCGCCCTCGGCCTGTCGGCCCACTCCGAGACCCTCACAGAATTCGCCGGGGGGGAGGGTCAGATCGCCGTGCAGGGAACCAACGACGAATCGACCATAGGGCAGCGCGTGTCGCACGGGAGCATCCGGGTACCCAACGAGACGATCATCCGCCTGGCCGAGATGCTGCCCCTCGGTGTGCCGGTGGTCATCGTTCCCTGACGGGTTGGGATTTCGATGGCCGGGGATCGTGGAAAGTGAGAGGCTGGGTTGATGGGGTACGGGTCCGACGCCGAGGTGGTGGAAGCGGCGCGCGACGGTCGGACGGACGCCATGGCCGAGATCTACGACCGCTACGGCGACCGCATCTACGGTTTCTGCCTCTCCCTGACCCGGGATCCGGACAGGGCGGCCGACGCCACCCAGGACACCTTCGTGCGGGCGGTGCGGTCCCTCGGTCAACTCCGGGATCCGAGCCGCCTCAGGAGCTGGTTGTTCGCCATCGCCCGAAACCAGGTCATGGGGTCGGCTCGTTCGGAGGGTCGGATGCTGGCCTCGGGTGATCCCCTGGAGGTGGAGGGGATCGGCGAGGGGACCCCTGACACCGCGGCCCCGTCCGATCCGGTCCGGCAGGTCATCGAGGACGACATGGTCCGCCTGGTCTGGGACGCCGCCGCCGGGCTGGACGAGAGGGACCGCCTGCTGCTCGAGCTGAATCTCCGCCAGGGACTCGAGGGTGCGGAACTGGCCGAGGCCATGGGCGTTGAGGCCGGCCACGGCTACGTGTTGCTGTCCCGCATGAAGGGGCGGATCGAGAAGTCGTTGGGGGCCCTGCTCGTGGCCCGGTTGGGACGGGAGGACTGCGGGGATCTCGCTCGCCTGTTGGCGGATTGGGACGGTCGCTTCTCCGTCCGGTTGCGCAAGAGGGTGGTCCGTCACGTGGACTCATGCACCGTCTGCAGCCGCTCTCGGAGTTCACTCGTCGCTCCGGCGGCCCTGTTCGCCGCGGTGCCGTTCATCCCCTCACCGGTGCAACTGCGGGAGCGGATCCTGGGTCAGATGGTGTTGGCCAGTGCCAACACGCCCATAGGTGCCCCGGCGTCGTCGGAAGGGAGCCCAAGGGCAGTGGCCCGGGAGAACGGGGGCGTCGGGCGCGGACCCGGAACACCCCGAACCCGTCCGGGGGTCTGGGGCGGCACCCTCGAAGTCGGGGAGCAGCCGCCCCCGCCTCCGCCCCCATCTCCGACAGCGGAGCAGCGTCGACGTCGCCTGGGTCTCTGGTTGTCGGCGGCCGCGGTGGCGGTGATCCTGTTGCTCGGTCTCCTGTCCACCACCGGTCGAGCCCGCAAGGGCGTGGTCCTGGCCTCGGACCGGCCCACGACCACTCCCGCCCCCTCGACCACCTTGGTGAAGGCCCCGACGGTGACATCGCCCCCGGCGCCCGGTCCCGCCTCCGCTCCGGTCACGTCGGAACCACCCACCACGAGCGGAGCCGCCCCCCTGGGAACCTCACCGGAACTCACCGCCGCCGCGGTCACGGCCGCCAGCGGGGCGCCCCCACCGTCTACGGCGGCACCTGATCCCCCCGAGCCCACCGCTCCGGCGACGACCACGTCGGCCTCCACCATCACGCCGA
>JALSTE010000379.1 GCA_026983855.1 Acidimicrobiia bacterium | reverse complement strand
TTCCCCCCGGGCGGCGGCGAGGGGAAGGCTGGCCAGGAGCAGGGCCCCGATGATGAGGGTCACGGCAGTTCCCCCGGGGCGGCGGCGAGGGGAAGGCTGGCCAGGAGCAGGGCCCCGATGATGAGGGTCACGGCAGTTCCCCCGGGGCGGCGGCGATGGCGTCGAGGCGCCGATTCACGGCGGCCCGCAGCTCCCCGGGTCGGGTGAGTGGGGTGAAGTGGTCGCCGCGGGCGATGAGCGTCAGCCGGGCGTCGGCGAGCAGGGACTCGGCCCGCGATGCGATGGCGGCCGGGGCGGCGGTGTCGGCGTCTCCCCAGATGAGTTCCACCGGGCAGGTGATCCGCTCGAGCTGGGACTCATAGGACTCATTGACGGCCTTCACCAGGATCGAGCGCATGACCCCGTGGGCCTGGCGGTAGTCGGCACTCCCGTGATGTTCTCGCAGCTGTTCCATCCGGGAGTCGGACAGCACACCCAGCCGGTGGAGCGCCTTCCCCAGTCGGAACCTCCGGGGGGGACGGGAGGGGCGACCCTGGCGGTGGAGAAGGGGCACCCCGGCCAGGACCAGGGCCCCGACGGCCCCCGGCCGGGTGGCGGCCAGGTGGACGGCGATCCTCCCGCCGAAGGAGTGCCCGACCACGACCGCGGGCAGGGTGAGTTCATCGAGCAGGGGGGCGAGGTGGCGGGCGTAGTCCTCACCTCCCCAGACCGTGGGAGGTGAGGGGCTGGTCCCGAAACCGGGAAGGTCGACCGCCAGATGGGGAATGTCACCCAGGGCCGTGGTCAGGTCGCGGTGATTGCGTCCCCAGCCATGGAGGGCCAGCACCGGGGGACGGTCGGACCCACTGGCGACCCCGAACACCTCACCACCCAGATAGGCCCTCAGCACGGGAGGGGTGAGGCGGGGGGTTCGGCACACACGACGTTCATGGCAGACACGATATTGCCCCCGCTGAGCGATGACTGTCTGCCCCGGTGGAGGACCACCGGATCTCCGTCGGGGACGGCGGTGAACACGCCGTCAGATCGTAATCGTTCCGTAACCTGATGGCCGTGTTCGCAATGGTCCGGGGCACTACAGTCCGTTTCAGAGCGCCACTTACGGTGGCGGGACGGGCGGCGACAATACGGCAACAACAGATGGCGCCGGACAGAAGGCCCCGGTCTCCCGGTAACCACCGAACTCCCCGGTGGGAACGGAAGCCTCCGGAGCCGTCCGGCTCCCGACCTCGACTCCCAACGGGTCCGGGGGAGGGCCCCCGGAGCGGATGCCAGGAGCGGATGCATGGCACGGACGGATACACGGTACGAACAGGTGTGCAGGTGGTAGCGAACAGGGCGAGAAACACCCGGGGCGGCCTGCTCACCCGCTGGGCGCCATTCGGCGATCTCTCATCGGCTGACCGCAGGGCCGTCAAGCGGGCGGTGCAACCGATGGCCTATCCCGCCGGGGCCACCATCCAACAGGAAGGCGCGGTCGACCGTCGGCTCTACCTGGTGGTGGAGGGAACGGTCGAGTTGATCCATGGCGACGGTTCGGCGGTGGTGCTGGGCGCCGGTGGGGTGTTCGGCGACGCCGGTCGTCGGGCCCGACCCCACCGGGCCACCGCTGTCGCCCGCACCGCGGTGAGGACCCTGCAGATGCCCTCGCTGATGGTGGCCGGGCTGGCCGCGCGCTACCCCTCGGTGGCCTCGTGGTTGACGGTGACCGATGTCGAGGTACCCGACACCATCGCCGGCTGAGGCCGGGGAGATCCCCGTCAACGGCTGACACTCACCGAACGTTGACTTTCTGTCCCGGTCGTAGCTAGCGTAAACTCACTGAAAGTGGTGATGCAGCGCCGCGGTCGGGAAAGTGTGGTACGGGTGCCAGGGTCAGGATCATCACCCGAACCGGTGACGACGATGGGGAAGGCAGGGGGCGTATGGGCGACGCAGTGGGGAAGGCTCAAGGGGATTCCGAGGTCCCACGACCGGAGGCCTCGGGCTCATGTCATCTGGTCGTCGGGCGGTACCGCTGGAACGGCCGGCCAAGGTCGTTTCTCATGCCCATCAGAACCCCGACGGTCCGCCGTGGAGCGGCGACGGGACTGTTAGCATCGACCCGCGGGTCGAAACCGGAGTTCTCCCCCCCAGTGGGGAGCCTCGACGATGAGGTGAGGGAAGAAGAGGTGAGACCAGTGTCCGACCATTCAGCGTCCGATGATGCCGTGAATCCCGTCGCATCGGCCCCGAGAGCGGGATCCGCCGCCCCGAGGGAGATGGACCCCGAGGCCCGGATCTTCGTCGCCGGCCACGGCGGCCTGGTGGGTTCGGCGGTCGTGCGCCGTCTGCTGGACCTCGGCTATCACAACATCGTGACCGCCACCCGCAGCCAACTGGATCTGAGGGACCAGATGGCCGTCAACTACTGGTTTCGGGCCAACCGACCCGACTACGTCTTCCTGGTGGCGGGGACGGTGGGCGGCATCCTCGCCAACAGCACCCGTCCGGCCGAGTTCATCTACGACAACATGATGATTCACGCCACCGTGGTCGACGCCGCCTACCGCCACGACGTCGCCAAGCTGCTGTACCTGGGCAGTAGCTGCATATACCCCCGAGAAGCCCCCCAGCCCATGGCCGAGGACGCCCTGCTGACCGGGC
>JALSTE010000378.1 GCA_026983855.1 Acidimicrobiia bacterium | reverse complement strand
CCGGTACCTCCGGTAGAAGTAGCGGAGGAAGTCGGTGCGGTCGCGCCGGTCGCGGGTCCACAGCCCGGGGCCCTCGGCGATGGTCCGGGCGGCGAACCGCAGGCGGGCCCCGGTGTCGAGACCCCGGGTCGCCATCCAGGCGTAGGCCTCGACCACGTTGGAGGCCAGCAGGGTGTTCTCCAGATCGAAGGCGGCGAAGTGACGGTCGGGGTGGAGGATGGCCCCTCGGAGCCGATCGGCCCGGTCGGGTCCCCGACGGCGGGCGGGGGTCATCTTCACCCGGGCCTGGACCACCACGGTGGGGAGGTGGATCTCGGTTATGTAGCGCTCCCAGTCGATCACCCGGGGATCGAACCCGAACGTCTCGCGGTCCTCGGGGGGCAGCGATTCGTGTAGGGCGAGGGTGTTGTCGATCTGGTAGAGGGCCTCACAGCGACCGTAGGCGCCGTAGATCTGGACGTAGCCGTGGGCCTGATCGACTATGCGGCGCTTCTCGTCGAGGATCTCGGTGAGGCGGGCCTTGCTGCCCCTCATCGGCAGGTGTCGGGCCGCCTTCTGGGTCCGGTCCAGAACGGTCTGGATCCGCTCGAGTCTCTCCTCGAGGCCACCGGCGCCGGTGAAGGTCCACTCCGACACCGGGATCGGGTTGCCGTGGGAGTCGTAGATCGGGTTGCGGGTGAACCACTTGCGGACGGTCTCGGTGAGGACCTTGTAGAGGAGGGGATTGACGGCGCCCGAGGCCACCTGGTGTATCCGTGGTTCGGTGGGGGGGCCGGCGGCGGCGACGGCACAGATGGCGGCGGCGACCATGTCCACCGGGATCACGTCGATGATGCCCTCGGGGTAGCCGGGGAACTGGTTCAGCTCGCCCTTGCCGAAGGAGATGATCAGCGGCTCGGCCATCCGGAAACCGCGGATCCAGCCCGGCTTGGGTTCGGCCCAGGCCGACTCGATGATGGAGGGGCGCACTATGGAGACCGGCACCTCGCCCCGGTGATCGACCAGGGCCTTCTCCCCGAGGGCCTTGGAGTAGGTGTAGACGTCGGGCCAGCCCAGGGACCCGGCCCTCGAACGGCCGGCCTCGACCATCTGGTCCGAGACCCAGGCCGCCCGGCGCTGCTCGGACTTGGCCGACAGCAGGGGTATTCCGGCGGGGCCCAGTTCATCCCGGGCCTCCCGACCGAACCGGGTCAGCATCTCGGGGCGACGGCTCTGAGCCTCCAGATCGGCCCGGGCCCGGCGGGCGGCGTCCACCTCCCGGCGCCAGTCGACCTTCACGTGGAAGGGGCTCTCGTGGATGAACTCCTCCGCCGCCCGCCCCCGGCGGTTGCCGGCCACGTAGCATGTGGACACCGCGATCAGGTGAGGGGCGACACCGTGATCGTGCAGGAGGTTCATCACCCGGAGGGGACCGAGCAGGTTTATCTCCACGGACGTGTCGAGGGGATTGTCGAAGGAGACCGTCGCCGCCGAGTGGATGACCACGTCGGCGGAGCAGAAGACCTCGGCGTCCTCGGGGGAGAGACCCAGCCCGTCCACGCTGACATCCCCGGACACGACCTCGATACGGTCCAGGCACCGCTCCCGGAACCGGTCGCCGTACTCGTGGCGGAGACGGTCGAAGGCGTCGTTGCGCAGGATCTCCCGTTCGACCCTCCGCTGGGCGCTGGACCTTCGTCCGGCCCTCACCAGCAGCACCAGTCGGCAGCCGGGCACCGAACGGAGGAGCCGCTCGACCAGAGCCGTACCGAGGAAGCCGGTGCTCCCGGTCACGGCGATCTTCCTGCCCTGGAGTTCCTCGGCGATCACGGGACCATTTCTACCACGTCGCCTTACCAACTGGTAAGTAGAGGGACGGTTGGCGGTAGAGTCCGGGCATGGCCAGAGGTACGGCGGAACGGGTTCTGGATGAGGCGTTGACCGCCTTCGGAACCCGGGGTTTCGCCGCCACCTCCCTCGATGACCTGGCCGGTGGGGTGGGGGTGACCAAGCAGGCGATCCTCTACCACTTCGGCTCCAAGGAACAGCTCCTGGAGGCGGTGATCGACCGCTCCGTCGCCGAGTTGGTGGAGCTCTACGACGGCGTGGCCCGGGGCACCACCACCGGACTGGCCCGGGTCGAGGCGGTGGTCAGGACGACGTTCGCCGTCGCCGCCCGCCGTCCCGAGCTGCTCGGGCTTCTGAGGCAGGTGTCCCGCCTGGGGGACCCCCACACCCCCAGGCTGGCCCGGGGGATGCACGACCTGCTGGAACGGGCCTGCGCCCACCTCGTCCGGGAGATGGACGAGGGACGTCTCCGCCGCCATGAACCGCGACTGCTGTTGCTGACCGCCTACTCGGCCGTGATGGGGGTGGCCACCGAACCGGAGGTCATGAGGGCCATGGGTGTCGAACCCAGCCTGAAGTCGATGGCCCGGGCCCGCCGGGAGATGATCGTCTTCCTGAGGGCCGCCCTCACCCCGGTCTCGTGAACCCCGCCGAGACGGTGGAGCGGGGGAAGGGGCGCAGGGTCCGACCGGTTCGGTTCAGGCCAGTTTGCGGGACATGGCCCCCGCCGACCTCAGGGCCGTACCGTCGGCGCCGTCGGTGCGGAACCTCCGGGTGGGTCCGGCCTGGGCCTCGGCCAGCATGTCGTTCAGCAGGGTGG
>JALSTE010000377.1 GCA_026983855.1 Acidimicrobiia bacterium | reverse complement strand
CCCTGTGGTTCGCCCGACCGGTGAAGCCCCTGGCCCGGGCCTACGTCCATGAGGGGGGCGACCCGGGGGAGTGAACCGTTCTCAGAGCCGGTGAAGCCCCTGGCCCACCTCCATGAGGGGGGCGACTCAGGGGAGTGACCCGGGGCCGGGGGCCGGCGGCCCCCTGCGATCCAGGAACGCACCGGCCCGAGTGAACACCCTGGCCACCGATCCGTCGCCGACGACCGTCGCCGGACTGCCCACGGTGCAGCCGCCCTCGCCGTCGAGCAGCCAGATCCGGTCGGCGAGGTCCAGGGCCAGCTCGAGTTCGTGGGTGGTGGTCACCACCGCCATGTGGCGGTCGTGGGCGAGATCGGCCAGCAGGGCCATGATCTCGGCCCGACCGTCGACATCGAGGAAGGCCGTCGGCTCATCGGCGAGGAGCAGCAGTGGTTCCTGGGCCAGGGCCCGGGCGATGAAGACCCGCTGGCGTTCCCCATCGCTCAATTCGCTGAACATACGACCCCGCAGATGGGACGCCCCCACCTCGTCCATCGCCCGCCTGACTATCTCCAGATCGTTGGTGGAGAGTCGACCGCTCCATCCGGTGTGGGGGTGACGGCCCAGACCGATCAGGGCGTCCACGGTGAGCAGGCCCACGTCGGGGCGGTCGGTGAGGACCGTGGCCAGGAGACGGGACCGATCGGCGGCGGACATCCCACCGAGATCCCGCCCCATCAGTCGGACCTCACCCTCCAGGGGGGACTGCGCCCCCGACACGGTACGAAGCAGGGTCGACTTGCCCGAGCCGTTGGGCCCCAGGACGCAGACGAACTCCCCGGCCCCGGCTACCAGATCGAGTTGTCGCATCACCACCCGGGACCTTCGTCTGCTCCGATATCCGACGGTGAGATCGGCGGTGGTGAGCACCGGCCGGGGCGTGGGGGTCACGTGAAGCCCCCCTGGGTGCGGCGCCCGAGTATCAGGAGAAGGACGACCGGGGCCCCGAACAGGGCGGTCACGGCGTTGACCGGGAGGACCAGGTCCGCTCCGGGCAGTTGGGCCACGATCTCCGCCACCAGGGCGGCCGAGGCGCCCAGTAGAGCGCTCCCGGGGAGGACCAGACGGTGGTCCGAGGTGAGGAACAGGCTGCGCACGGCGTGGGGCACGGCGATTCCGATGAATCCGATGGGTCCGCAGAACGCGGTCACCGATCCGGCCAGTACCGCGGCCAGGCCCACCAGGATGCGCCGGGTCCGCCGGATCGACACACCCATGGATGCGGCGTAGGCCTCACCGAGCAGCAGGGCGTTGAGCTGCTTGGTCATCAACAGGGTGGCCACGATGCCCACCAGCACCACGGGCACCAGGATCGTCAGTTCGGTCCATGACGTGCCGCGGAAACTCCCGAAGCCCCAGGACAGAAAGGCGGTCACCCGATTGGGGTCGGCGAACCAGATCAGCATGCTGACCAGGGCGTTGGTCACGTAGCCGATCATCAATCCGGCCACCAGCATGGTGACCGGGGAGGAGGTCCTCCCGGCGATGAGGAGCAGGATCAGGGTCACCCCGAGGGCCCCGACCGAGGCCGCCCCGGTCACACCGAAGGCCGCGCCCAGACCCATGGCGGTGGCGAAACCCACCCCGCCCGAGGCCAGGACCACCAGGGCCACCCCCAGCCCGGCGCCCGAGGTGATCCCCAGCACGAAGGGATCGGCGAGGGGATTGCGGAACAGGGTCTGCATCTGGACCCCGGCCACGGACAGAGCGGCCCCGGCGACCGCCGCGGTTATCGCCCGGGGGAGCCTCACGTCCATCACGATCGTGTGCCAGACGGGATTCTCGACGGACGCCCCGACCAGAACCCGCAGGACGTCCGCCAGGGGCACCGCGACCGAACCCAGCAGCAGGGCCGACACGAAGGCGGTGGGGAACACCAGGGTCAGCAGGGTCATCCCCAGGATCCGCCGGGCGCTTCGGCCGCTCTGCGCCAGGGATCCCGTGGCGATCCCGGCGCCGGTCGCCGCCGGGTCCGGGATCACCACGGGATGGCCATCAGGTTGTCGCGGTCGGCGGTGGCCGGTCGGGGGGGTGCCCCCCGACCGTCGTGGCCTGCGGAGGGTTGGGGCCGATCACTGGAGTCGGCGGTAGAAGACGAATTCATGGTCGGGCGCCAACTCGGGGTGGAGGATGGCTATCAGGTCACCGAGCACCAGCTCGGGGTGTGCGGCACCGGTCTCGAAGTAGTCGTTGCCGAAGTTGGCGTTCACCCTCAGGTCGTTGTTCCAGACATCGCCCCTTTCGAAGGCGGCGAACTTGGCGTGTCGGGGGTCGGCCGCCTCGAGATCCATCAGGCTGGATACACCGAATCCGGGGTTCAGCCAGAAGTCGGCGTCGGAGGCCCGCTCCAGGACGGTCTCGATGTCGAGCTGTTCGCTGGAGTTGCCCTCGACATCGGAGAAGATGTAGTCACCACCGGCGTCGGCGATGAACCTGGCGGCGTAGCTCCCGCCGCCGGCCACGTTCCACACCCCGTCGGTGGCCTTGTCGAGCAGCACCGTGGGGCGCTCGGCGGCCGTGGCGGCCTTCTCGACCAGATCGCCGTACTCGGTGGCGATACCGTCGTAGAGATCGGTCACCGCCGCCTCCTCGTTGATGAACAGGGCGGGG
>JALSTE010000376.1 GCA_026983855.1 Acidimicrobiia bacterium | reverse complement strand
GGTCGACTACCCCGAGGATCTCGAGGTGGTCCACATCACCGGTCTGATGTCGCAGTACGTGAAGTCGGGGCGGATCAAGCTCCGGCCGGGCGGACTCGACGGCGAGGGACCCATCACGTACCACGATTCGTGCAAGATCCAGCGCCTCGGCGGCTACATCGACGACCCCCGCGAGCTGCTGGGCATCATGGCCCCCGAGTCGTTCGTGGACATGACCCCCAGTCGGGAGCAGTCGATCTGCTGCGGAGGGGGTGGCGGGGTCAACTCCATCAAGGCCGCCGACGCCAACCGCAGGGCGGTCTTCCGGCTCAAGGTCGACCAGCTCCACGCCACCGGGGCCAAGACCGTCGTGATGTCGTGCTCGAACTGTCGGCTGAACTTCCTCGACGGTGTCGATCAGTACAACGTCCCCGTCGAGATCAAGGGCCTGGCCGGTCTGGTGGCCGACAGCCTCGCGACCGAACCGGCCCAGAACAACTAGGAGGACACCGTGAGCGAACGCATCGTCGTCGACCCCATCACCCGGATCGAGGGTCACCTGCGCATCGAGGCCGAACTCGACGCCTCCAACACCATCGTCGACGCCTACTCCTCGGGCACCATGGTCCGGGGCATCGAGATCATCCTGGAGGGGCGCGATCCCCGTGAGGCCTGGGCCTTCGCCCAGAGGGCGTGCGGGGTGTGCACAACCGTCCACTCCTTCGCCTCCATCCGGGCGGTGGAGGACGCCCTCGACATCCGGATCCCCCACGCCGCCAACCTGATCCGGAACCTCATGATCGCCCAGCAGCACGTGCACGACCACGTGATGCACTTCTACCATCTGCACGCCCTGGACTGGGTCGACGTGGTCAGCGCCGTGGGAGCCGATCCGGCGGAGACCTCCCGCATCCAGCAGAGCATCTCCAGCCACCCCAAGAGCTCCCCGGCCTACTTCGCCGGGGTCCAGGCCAAGGTCAAGGCCATCGTCGACAGCGGTCAGCTCGGGATCTTCTCCAACGGCTACTGGGGCCATCCCGGTTACAAACTGCCGCCCGAGGTGAACCTGCTGGCCGTGGCCCACTACCTCGAGGCCCTCGACTGGCAGGCCGAGGTGGTCAAGATCCACGCCATCCTCGGGGGGAAGAACCCCCACCCGAACTTCGTGGTGGGAGGGGTCCCGATCCCCATCGACCTCAACAGCGACACCGCCCTGAACTCCCACCGTTTGGCGGTGATCAAGGACTCCATCGACAAGATCACCACCTTCGTCAACGACGTGTACCTGCCCGACATCCTGGCCATCGCCCCCCACTACCTGGACTACTCCTCCCTGGGGGAGAACCTGGGCAACTTCCTCACCTGGGGGGAGTTCCCCGGCGACGACGTGCACGACACCTCGAGGTACCTGGTGCCCCGGAGCCTGATCCTGGGGCGGGACCTCACCGCCATCACCGAACCCGATCCCCGCGACATGGACAAGATGCTCGAGTTCGTGAGCCACTCCTGGTACGAGTACTCCGAGGGCGACGACACCGGGCTGCACCCCTGGAAGGGGGAGACCCGGTTCAACTACACCGGCCCCAAACCCCCCTACGACTTCCTGGACGTCGGGGAGAAGTACTCCTGGATCAAGTCCCCCCGCTGGAACAACACCCCCGTGGAGGTGGGCCCCCTGGCCCGGGTGCTGGCCATGTACGCCACCGGAAACGAGGCCACCAGGGAGCTGGTCGACCTCACCCTCAAGACCCTCGACGCCCCCATCGAGGCCCTGTTCTCCACCCTGGGCCGGACCGCGGCCCGGGCCATCGAGTCCAAGGTGTACGCCGATCACATGGTCACCATCTACGACGACCTGATCAGCTCCATCAAGGCCGGTGACACCCAGACCTTCAACGGCGACAAGTGGAGCCCCAACACCTGGCCCGGCACCGCCCGGGGGTTCGGGTTCATGGACGCCCCCCGCGGGGCCCTGGGCCACTGGGTGGTGATCGAGGACGAGAAGATCAAGAACTACCAGATGGTCGTGCCCACCACCTGGAACGCCTCTCCCCGGGACCGTGACGGTCAGTCGGGAGCCTATGAGGCATCACTGCTCGGCACCCCGATGGCCGACCCCGACCAGCCCCTGGAGATACTGCGCACCATCCACTCCTTCGACCCCTGCCTGGCCTGCGCCATCCACCTGATCGACGCCAGGGGTGAGGAGGTCGGTTCGGCCTCCAGCGACACCGGTATCTGCTGGATATGAGCACCACGGTCGTACTGGGGATCGGCAACATCCTCAACCGCGACGAGGGGGTCGGGGTCCGGGCCCTGGACCACCTGCGGGAACACCTGGGTGAGCCCGACGGCCTGGATCTGATCGACGGCGGCGTTCTGGGCCTGGAGCTGCTCCAGATCGTCGAGTCCGCCGACCGTCTGTTGATCCTCGACGCCGTGGACGCCGGACTGGAGCCGGGAACGGTGGTGGAGCTGGTCGGCGATGAGATCCCCCTGTACACGAAGGTCAAGATGTCCCAGCACCAGGTCACGTTCCAGGAGGTGCTGGCCCTGGCCGCCATGAGGGATTCGATGCCCCCCGAACTCCATCTCATCGGGGTGCAACCGGCCGATCTGTCGATCGGGATCGAGCTCAGTCCCGAGGTGGAGTCCGTGGTGCCCGAAGTGG
>JALSTE010000375.1 GCA_026983855.1 Acidimicrobiia bacterium | reverse complement strand
CCCCGCGTCGCTAGCGCTCGGCTCCCTGGAGTGCGGGCCGGAGCCGGTGGCGGTCAATCAGGCTCTGAACCGGCGGGTTCGACCCCCGAGGGCGCCGGCTGGTTCCGGTGGCGATCGATCAGGCTCCGAACAGGCGGGTTCGACCCCCGAGGGCGCGGGCTGGACGATGGTCGGTCTCGGGGTACCGGAGGGGATCAGGCCTGGGCGGCGTGGATCCGCTTGAGGAGCCGGGCCTTGCGGCGGGCGGCCTCGTTGGCGTGGATCACCCCGGCCTGGGCGGCCTTGTCCAGCTTGCGCTGGGCCACGCGCATGGCCTCGGTGGGGTCATCACCGGCCTCGACCGCGGCCAGCACGGCCTTCTGGCGGGTCCTCAACTCGGAGCGCACGGCCTTGTTGCGGACGCGGCGCTTCTCGTTCTGGCGATTTCGCTTTATCTGGCTCTTGATGTTGGCCACGATTCGACTCTTCACGCGTTCCTGAGAGGGGGCAGACCCCAGGAGGGTACAGGGGAGGGCAGGGGTGGGCAACGCTCCAGCGGTGAGAATGTGTCGGTCCCCCGGTTGAGCCGTGGCGCACACGGGTGGGGACCGGCACAGGTGGGGGTCGGTCAGAGACTGATCCACCCGTCCCGACCCGGGAAGGAGGTGAGGTGGGCCGTTGGTACCGTGGGGTCCACCCATGGACCTCGACCTCATACGCAACTTCTCGATCATCGCCCACATCGACCACGGCAAGTCGACCCTCTCGGATCGGATTCTGGAGACCACCGGGGTGGTGGAGATGCGTCAGATGAGGGCCCAGTACCTGGACTCGATGGACCTCGAGCGGGAGCGGGGCATAACCATCAAGGCCCAGAACGTGAGGGTGCCGTGGAAGGGACACACCCTCCATCTCATCGACACCCCCGGTCACGTGGACTTCGGCTACGAGGTGAGTCGGAGCCTGGCGGCCTGCGAGGGGGTGGTGCTGCTCGTCGACGCCGCCCAGGGGATCGAGGCCCAGACCCTGGCCAACTGCTATCTGGCCCTGGAGAACGACCTGGAGATCGTGGCCGTTCTCAACAAGATCGACCTTCCCGCCGCCGAGCCCGAGCTGTACGCCTCGGAGATCGAGAACGTGCTCGGGATCCCGGCCGGGGACGTCCTGCGCATAAGCGCCAAGACGGGTGAGGGGGTGGACGAACTGCTCGACGCCATAGTCGAACGGATCCCGGCCCCGGTGGGGGACCCCGATGAGCGCCTGCGGGCCCTGATCTTCGACAGCCACTTCGATCAGTACCGGGGGGTGATCTCCTCGATAAGGGTCATGGACGGCACCATGAGGGCGGGGGAGAAGATCCGCTTCATGCACGCCGGTGTCACCCACGAGGCCGAGGAGGTGGGCGTCAGGTCACCGGGCCCGACCCCGGTGGCCGAGCTGGGCCCGGGGGAGGTGGGTTACCTGGTGGCGGGGATCAAGGACGTGGCCGAGGCCAAGTCCGGGGACACCGTCACCTCCCTGGCCGCTCCCGCCACCGAACCCCTCACCGGCTATCAGGAGCCCAAGCCCATGGTGTTCTGCGGGCTGTACCCCGTCGACGGGGACGAGTACCCCGAGCTGCGTGAGTCGTTGGAGAAGCTCAAGCTCAACGATGCCTCCATAACCTTCGAACCGGAGACCTCCGGTGCCCTCGGGTTCGGGTTCCGTTGCGGTTTCCTGGGCCTGCTGCACATGGAGATCGTCAGGGAGAGGCTCGAGCGGGAGTTCGGGCTGTCGCTCATCGCCACCGCCCCGAGCGTGAGCTACAAGGTGGGCACCACGGCCGGGGAGACGGTGGAGGTGCACAATCCCAGCGAACTACCCGATCCCGCCGAGATAGACCACATCGAGGAGCCCCTCCTCAGGATCAACATCCTCACCCCCTCCAACTACACGGGAACGGTGATGGAGCTGTGCCAGCAGAGGAGGGGGGTCATGGACAAGATGGAGTACCTTTCGCCCGAGCGACTCGAGCTGAGCTACGTCATCCCCCTGGCCGAGGTCGTCACCGATTTCTTCGATCAGCTCAAGAGCCGGACCCAGGGCTACGCCAGCCTCGACTACGAACCGGCCGGATACGAGACCTCCAAGCTGGTCAAGGTGGACATACTCCTCAACGGCCAGCCCGTCGACGCCTTCGGCATGATCGTCCACCGCGACAAGGCCTACGACTACGGCCGCCGGATGACCGAGAAGCTCCGCGAGCTGATTCCCAGGCAGCTCTTCGACGTGCCCATCCAGGCCGCCATCGGGGGACGGATCATCGCCCGGGAGACGGTGAGGGCCAAGCGCAAGGACGTGCTGGCCAAGTGCTACGGAGGCGACATCACCCGCAAGCGGAAGCTCCTCGAGCGCCAGAAGCAGGGCAAGAAGCGCATGAAGGCCATCGGCCGGGTGGAGGTGCCCCAGGAGGCGTTCGTGTCCGCCCTCCGTCTCGACGACTGACCCACCGCGACTCCCGGGGGAGCTGGGGCCTCGCCCGGGGGCGGGGAACAGCGGCGGCGAGAGCGGGAGGAGATCGGGGGCGGGGAGCTGGGGTTACCCGGCAGTCTTTGATCTGGACTGGTGCGGGGAGGAGATCGGGGGCGGGGAACAACGGCGGCCCCGGGCCGGGTTGAACCGGTACACGTCCACGA
>JALSTE010000374.1 GCA_026983855.1 Acidimicrobiia bacterium | reverse complement strand
GCCGCTGGTCCGTGGAACCGGGGGCACCGAACAGGCGGACCGTTCCCTCGGTGGGGGCGAGGAGGCCCAGAAGCATTCGCATCAGGGTCGTCTTGCCGGCCCCGTTCGCCCCCAGGAGCCCCACGACCTCACCGGGTTCCACCACCAGGTCCACCCCGTCCACCGCGGTGAAGGAGCCGAATCGTCGGGTCAGACCGGAGGCCTCGACGGTTCTCATGACCCGACCCCCTCCGCCACCATCTCCAGGACGATCGCCGCGTCCTCGAGCGTCCACCCGATCGACCTCTCCCCGGGCGATCCGGGATGCCAGATTCGCCAGGTCCGGCCCCGGCGCCACGAACGGGCCCGCTCACCGGGGTGGTCGGATTCCTCGACCCAGCCGGGTATCGACGCCTGCACCTCCGACGGGGTCCCCGACGCCAGGGCGCGACCCTCGTGCAGGAGCAGCACCCCATCGGTCCTCTCGGCCTCATCGAGATAGGAGGTGGCCATGACCACCGCCGTTCCCGAGCCCGCCGCGGCCGAGACCATGCGCCAGAGCTCCATGCGACTCACCGGGTCCACACCGGTGGTCAGCTCGTCGAGAACCAGCAGCTCGGGTCGCCCCAGCAGGGCCATGGTTCCCGCCAGTTTGCGTCCCTGACCACCGGAGAGGCTCGCCGCCGGACGGGTCCCGAACCGGGCCAGGCCGGCCGCCTCCAGCAGCTCCCCGGCCCGCTCCCGCCAGCCCGACAGGCCGAACACCTCGGCCACGAAGGCCATGTTCTCGTTCACGGTGAGATCGGCGAAGACCCCTCCCGTGGCCGGCACGTACCCCAGCCGGCGGGCATCGGGCACCCGTACGTCGCCACCCTGGCCCAGGTCCTGGCCGGCCAGCACCCTGAGCAGGGTGGTCTTCCCGGCACCGTCACCGCCGATGACCGACCGGATCTCACCGGGGGAGACGGTCAGATCGACCCCCCTCAGGGCGGGACGACCGTCGAACGCGACCCGGAGGTGACTGACACCCCAGCTCACCGGCCACCCCCCTCGGCGGCCACCGCCCCGGCCCGGCCCGGGGAGCTTCTCTGACCCAGCTCCCGGCGGAACCGGGTGACCGCCACCCCGAAGACCACGATCGCCATCACGGTGAGGTAGGCCAGGGGAACGGCGAGGGTCGCCACCGAGGAACCCTTCAGGAAGATGCCCCTCATCCCGGCCACGAACCAGGTGAGGGGGAGCACGTACCCGATCCAGCGGACCCCCGCCGCCATCGACTCCAGGGGGAAGATCATCCCCGACAGCATGATCTGGGGCAGCAGGGCCATTATGGCCAACTGGATGGCCTCACCCTGGCTGCGGGAGACGGTCGAGATCGCCACCCCCAGACCCAGCACGACGAAGAGGAACACCAGGGAGTACACCCCGAACAGGATCGGGGAACCCACGAAGGGCACCCCGAAGATCCACAACCCGGCCAGGGTCACCACGGCCATGTCGACCACCGCCACGACAAAGTACGGCGCGATCTTGCCGATGGTGACGTCGACGGGCCGCAGGGGCATGACGGCCAGTTGCTCAAGGGTTCCCGACTCCCGTTCCTTCACCACCCCGAGGCTGGTGATGACCGTCCCCACGAACAGCAGGATGAGCCCGATCAAGGAGGGAACCATGACCGGGGCGGTGTCGAGTTCGGGGTTGAACAGGATGTCGGGCGCCGTGCCGGGCGGGATCCGCCGGAGAGCCGACTGGGCCACGAACAACTGGGTGCCGTCCACGAGCATGGTGGTCACCGGGCCCCCGGTCACGAAGGCGATGGGGGCCTCCGAATCGGTCAGCCGGCGCCGGGCCCGGTCCACCCCGGCGGAGGGATCGACCTCGACGGCGTTGAAGACCGGGTTCAACCCGGCGGCGAACCGCTCCGCCCCGGGGCCGACCACCACGGTGTCGATGGAGGTGACGTCGAAGCGGGCCGCGTAGCCGAAGATGATCAACAGCATCAGGGGGAGGCCCACCATCAGGGCCACCGTGCGACGGTCCCGTCTCATCTCCAGGAACTCCTTGCGGATCATGGCACGCACTGCAAACCCCTGACCTGAACCCCGGACGTCCGGGAACGGAACACCGCTGTCGACCCACATAATTCTACACTTGTTGAATTAAGTGGCGCCAGCGCGGACCCGCCCACACGACCCGGTGCCAGGGACCCAGGGCCCACGTAATGCCCTCGGCGTGGCCCTATCGTCGAGATGGCGTCGGGCCCCGTCCCGACGGGGATCGAGCGGAGAAGCCGATGAGACCTGGAGTCGAGGTCCCCAGTGAGGGTCCGACAACGATGCCGGAGACCCGCAGGCTCACGAAGGGACTGGCCGTGGTGGTGGGACTGGCCCTGATAGCCGTCTCCTGCGCCGGGTCGGCGGTGGTCGAGGTGGCCCCCGGCACCTACGTGGCGCTCGTGCCCTCGGCCGAGCAGTTCAGCGCCGATGGGACCGGCGCCATTCCGGGAGGCTTCCGGGCACTGGCCGCCGGCGGGATCTCACAGGTGAGCCTCACGGTCGGTCCCGACACCGTCATCCCCACCATTGACGGCTCCCCCGGGGTTCCCCTACCGATAGAGGCTCGCACCAAGGTGGGAGATCGGGAGGGATCGGGTCCCCTCAGGGGCGCCAGGCAGATC
>JALSTE010000373.1 GCA_026983855.1 Acidimicrobiia bacterium | reverse complement strand
CGTATCGGAACCGGTGGCGGTATCGGCTCGATCATCGAGTACCGCGGTCCGGTGATCGAGGCCATGTCCATGGAGGGTCGGATGACGGTCTGCAACATGTCGATCGAGGCCGGGGCCCGAGCCGGACTCGTGGCCCCGGACCGCACCACCTTCGAGTACCTGGCCGGTCGTCCCGGCGCCCCCGCTGGGCCCGACTGGGACCGGGCCGTACGGGAGTGGTCGCAGCTGGTGACGGACCCCGACGCCCACTTCGACCGTGAGGTGGTCATCGACGGTTCGGCCATCTCACCCCACGTCACCTGGGGCACCAACCCCTCCCAGGTGGCTCCCATCCACGGCCGGATTCCCGATCCCGCCACCATGGACGACCCCGTCGCCGCCGAATCCGCCGGTCGGGCCCTCCAGTACATGGGACTCGAGGCCGGAACACCGCTCAATGAGGTGGCGGTGGACACCGTGTTCATCGGTTCCTGCACCAACGGCCGGATCGAGGATCTCCGCCAGGTGGCCCGGGTGGCCGAGGGCCGGCGGGTGGCCCCCGGGGTGAGAACCCTGGTCGTTCCCGGCTCGGCCCAGGTGAAGGCCCAGGCCGAGAGCGAGGGACTGGATTCGATCCTGCGGGCGGCCGGATTCGACTGGAGGGAGCCGGGGTGCTCCATGTGCCTGGCGATGAACCCCGACAAACTCCAACCCGGGGAGAGATGCGCCAGCACGTCCAACCGCAATTTCGAGGGCCGTCAGGGAAGGGGGGGAAGAACCCACCTGGTGTCCCCCGCCGTGGCCGCCGCCAGCGCCATCGCCGGGCACTTCGCCACCCCCGCCGACCTCTGATCCCCCACCCGAATTCCCCCGACCACCAAGGAGCCCGAGATGCTGGCCGTCAGAATCGTCAGTGGAACCGCCGTCCCCCTCGACCGATCCGATGTGGACACCGATCAGATCATTCCCAGCGACTGGCTGAAGCGGGTCGAACGCACCGGATTCGAGAAGGGTCTGTTCTCCGAATGGCGGGACGACCGCGACTTCGTGCTCAATGACGAGAGCTACACGGGGGCGAGAATCCTGGTGGCCGGACCCAACTTCGGGACCGGGTCATCGCGCGAGCACGCGGTGTGGGCCATCCAGCAGTACGGCTTCGAGGCGGTCATCTCCCCCCGATTCGCCGACATCTTCGCCAACAACTGCACGAAGAACGGACTCGTGCCGGTCACGGTCCCACCCGATTTCGGACGGGCCCTGCTGGACGCCGTGACCGCCGATCCCTCCCTCGTGATCACCGTCGACGTGGCCCGGGGAACGGTCGAGGTCCCCGCCCTGGGGATGGAGACCGACTTCCCGATGGAGGAGTCCACCCGGGTGAGGTTCCTGGAGGGTCTCGACGACATCGCGCTCTCCCTGCGCCACGAGGACGCCATCGCCGGCTACGAGTCCCGGCGACCCTCCTGGCGGCCCCTCACCACGGCCATCTGAACCCGGCCGGACCCCGCCCGCCGGGGGCCCCACGTGTGACAACCGGTGGACGGGAACCGACCGGCAGCCATGTTCACCTTCCCGGGGGTGGGGATGTCCGACCGGGGCGGGGATACGGGTTCACGCACTTCGCTCAGGTGGGACGAGGTCCGGTCGACGTTCAACTCCGACGTTCACCGCGTCAACATCCCCATGACCAACGATCCCGTCGAACTCCGCTTCTTTCCCTCCGCCGTACGGCGGTGGTGGTTCATCCCCGCCCTGCTGACCCTGATCGGGACCGCGGTGGGGCTGGGCCTGGCCCCGCGCGCCACCCCCGACACCTTTGAGGCCAAGGCCAAGGTGCTGATCCGGCCGGTCACCACCGACGTGACGGGCACCGGATCCACGCGGGTCAAGATCAGCGCCGCCACCGAGGAGGCCCTGGCCTCCTCCCCCCTGGTGGTCGGTAGGGCCCTGGAGGAACTCGGCAGCCAGGGGCCACTGGACCTGACCACCGATGAGGTGATCGCCCGACTGACGGTCGACGTGAAACCCGACTCCGACATCCTGGTGGTCAGGTACCGCGATTCCGGACGAGACCTGGCGGCGGCGGTCACCAACGCCGTGGCCGGCGCCTACCTCGAGGTACGGGCCTCCGACGCCCGGAGCCGTATCGACGACAAGGCCGCCACCCTGGCCACCCAGGTGGCGTCCCTGACCCGTGACCTCACCGAGGCCAACGCCACCCTCACCCGGGCCGACGAACTCCAGGCCCAGCGGCAGGACCTGGAGAATCGACTGGCCCGCCTGGAGGAGGTGGTGGCGGTGAACAGTCTCGAGGGCAACGAGACCACGCCCAACGGGGATCCGATCGGTGATCTGCGGGCACAGCTCGACGCCCTCCCCGATCCTCCCGATCCGGTGGCCGTGGCCTCGGCCCGTACCGCCAAGGAACTGCTGAGTGGCCAGATCGGTGGTCTGCGCGATGAGCTGATCTCACTGACGACGGTGAACATAGATCCCGGTGAGGTCATCGCCCCGGCTTCGGAACCCGAGAGGGTCGCCCCGCTGAGCCCCCTGGCCTACCCCGCCATCGGGGGACTGATCGGGCTGCTGGTGGGAGTGATGCTGGCGGTCCTGGTCGAGCGCTCACGCCTGGCCGGGGGCACACCGACCAGCTATCCCGAGTGGGTGGCCAACGGCACC
>JALSTE010000372.1 GCA_026983855.1 Acidimicrobiia bacterium | reverse complement strand
ACCACAACCGATCCAATAGGCCCGCTGTTAGCCCCCGACGGCCCACCACAATGGAGGGGTGACCTCGGCCCGCACCAACCGCTCCACCCTGCCCACCACCGCGGAGGGAACCCACAGAACGGCGTTCGGACCGGTGGAGTGGGCCCTGTTCCTCTCCGTGAGCGGTATCTGGGGAGCCTCGTTCCTCTTCATCGCCATAGGTCTTGAGACCCTTCACCCCGGGGTGGTGACCATGGGTAGGGTCGCTCTCGGGGCCGTCACCCTGGCCCTGGTTCCGGGTACCCGCGCCCACATCGACCGGGCCGACATGCCCCGGATCGCCCTGTTGGGGGTCACCTGGCTGGCCCTTCCCCTGACCCTGTTCCCGATCGCCCAGCAGTGGATCGACAGTTCGGTGGCGGGGATGCTCAACGCCCTGATGCCGATCCTCACCGCGGTGATCGCCTCGATCCTGCTCAGACGCCTGCCCGCCGGGGCCCAGATGGTGGGGCTGTCGGTGGGGTTGATCGGCGTGATCCTGATCTCCGTACCGACACTCGGCCAGGGCGACACCCAGATCCTCGGGGTGGCTCTGGTCGCCGTGGCCACCCTCTGCTACGCCATCTCGGGAAACATCAGCGCCCCACTGGCCCAGAAGTACGGAAGCCTTCCGGTACTGGCCAGGGTTCAGGTCATCGCCGCCCTGTTGACCGTTCCCTATGGGCTCATCGGACTGCCCCACTCCGCCTGGGCCTGGCGCCCGGTCATCGCCGTGGCCGTGCTCGGTGTGGCGGGGACGGGCCTGGCGTACGTGGCCTTCGGAACCCTGATCGGTCGGGCCGGGGCCACCCGGGCGTCGGTGGTGACCTACGTGATTCCGGTGGTGGCGGTGGTCCTGGGGGTGGTCGTCCGCCACGAGGAGGTGGCGCCCCTGGCCCTGGTGGGAGCCGCCCTGGTGATCACCGGGGCCCTCCTCACGTCCCGCCGCGAGATCTGAACCCCAGCCCGGGGTCCGGGCCCGGCCACCCCGCCAGACACCACCTCACCGGAAGGTCGCGGCACCCGGTCGCGGGCGCCTCAGACGCTGAGGGTGGGAGCCGGGGCCGCCGGAGCGGCCGGTCGGTCGTCGATCACCACGACCAGTTCGCCGTCATCGTCGGGAACGTTGAACGGGGCCAGGAATTCGACCCAACGATCGGTCCAGAGATGACGGGAGCGAATCCGGTCCAGAGCCGCCTCCCCCGTGCGGGCCAGGGTCTCGCTGTCCGCCAGCAGCATGGGAACCAGATCAGCCAGTTCCGCCGTGCGCTCGAAGGTGAAGATGTCGGTTCCGGGTCGGAAGAAGGCGTCAATTCCGGGGCGGGCCAGGGCCACGGACGGGGTGGCCACCGATGCGGCGTCCAGAACGCACTGCGCCGGTCCCGCCTCCCACGCCGAGATACCGAGATTCGACTGCACCGTGACCGGTGGGTTGATCTCGAGCACCAGACCGGCGGACGCCAGCACGGTTCCCATCTCCGTATAGGGGACCCGGGGGTAGGACCGGGCCTCGAGATCAGCCTGGAGACTCCATGCCGCCCCGTAGAGGGAGACCTCCACCCCGGCGTCGACGATGATCCGGACCATGTCGGCGGCGTGATCGTCGGGTTCGCCCACCACGACCACACCACCCCTCTCGATGTCCACCGCACTGTCGAATACCGGAACGTGGGTCGCCGGCTCCAGCAGACGAATCCGGTAGTCGCCCAGGGGAAGCAGGGACCGGTAGGTGTCGGGGTCGGGCACGGTGACCAGGTCGTAGAACCGGAGGTGGGTTTCGATGTCCGTGATCCGGGTGGGGGCGTCGACCATCGTCGCCCCCATGTGCACGGCCACGGCCACACTCTGACTCGAGGTGGTCGCCTCCCTCACCAGGGTGGGATCGAGATCCCCGGGGGTGGGAAAGTGCACGAAAAGGTGGGGTGAAGTCTCCATCAGGAGCCGCCGCAGGGACTCCTCGGGTCCCCCCCGGACCAGGCCCGAGCGCCCGGGACTGGTCGGGTCGAAGGCGACGACCTCGTGCCCCAACGCCCTCATGGAACACACCGCATGGGCCCATATGGGACTCCGGGTGTCCGTCGCTCCACGTCCGCACACAACTACCCGCATGTTGGACCCTCCCCGGTCGTCAAGGTTGTACCTACGTCTGTCTCATCTGGTACCGGGGCGGTCGGCGCCGGATACGCGCCCTTTAGGAGTACCGCGTTCACAGCCGCGAGGTGAGGATCACACAGGGTGTTTTTCGTATTTCTCTCCGTGAAGGGCCTCGACCCACTCCCCACCATCCAGACGATCGGTGCGCAGCAGCAGACCGCGGGAGCCGGCCTCGAACCCGACGGTCGTGGCCGGAGGGCTGTCCCCACCGGCGGACATGGCGCCGAGGAGGTCGTCGGGCCAGTTCGGTCCGGCCATCGCCGTGTCGGCAAGGACCAGTATCCACGGTCCCCAACACGAGGAAAGGGCGAGAGCCACGGCCTCGACCCGGTCCACCGGGACGGTCGGTCGGATCAGGCACACCGACTGCCCCGCCTCCGCCGCCAATTCCGAGAGCGCCGCCTCCCGGGAGTTGTCCACCACCACCAGGTGGGGCCAGCCCGGACCCGACCATCCCCAGAGCAGTTCCTCCAAGAGATCGAGGGTCATCTC
>JALSTE010000371.1 GCA_026983855.1 Acidimicrobiia bacterium | reverse complement strand
CGCGACGACATGTACATCGGCAAGGGCAACGCCTACATGCGTGAGGTGGCCGCCGCCGTGCAGGCCGGCTACGAGGAGGGGGTTCTCGAGCAGCGACCCACCCTGGTCAACCTCCAGTGCGACATCGACCACCCAACCCAGTCAATGTCCGACCTGGCCCACATCGTGGACCACTTCGGTGGGATCGAGAACCTGCGGGGGCGCAAGATCGCCATGACCTGGGCCTACTCCCCCTCCTATGGCAAGCCGCTGTCGGTGCCCCAGGGCGTCATCGGGCTGATGACCAGGTTCGGAATGGACGTGACCCTGGCCCACCCCGAGGGCTATGAGGTGATGCCCGAGGTCGAGGAGATCGCCCGTCGCCAGGCAGCCGAGTCGGGTGGCTCGTTCACCCGCACGAACTCCATGGCCGACGCCTTCGCCGACGCCGACGTCGTCTACCCCAAGAGCTGGGCGCCGTTCGCGGCCATGGAGGAACGCACCGAGCTCTACGGAAACGGAGATTTCGACGGCATCGACGCCCTCGAGCAGCGTCTCCTGGCCCAGAACGCGGGGCACACCGACTGGACCTGCACCGAGGACCTCATGGCCACCACCCGGGACGGGTCGGCCCTGTACATGCACTGCCTGCCCGCCGATATCACCGGTGTGTCCTGCGACCAGGGGGAGGTGGAGGCCTCGGTGTTCGACCGCTACCGGGTGCCGCTGTACCTCCAGGCCGGGCACAAGCCCTACTCGATCGCGGCCATGATGTTCCTGGCCCGGATGGCCGATCCCGTGGGTGAGTTCCGGCGGCTCCTGGACCGGGCCACCAGGCGGGTCAGTTGACGGTCCCGATGGTCCTCCCCCCACCCCACCCGCTGCATTCGCCACCCCGACGGTGGACCTCGTGTACGTCAGGGCAGACGGGTCCGGAGAGTCCAGAAGGGATGAGATGAGCAGGGTCATCACCATCGGTGCCGCCCAACTCGGGCCGATCGCCCGCCGGGAGTCACGCCCCGAGGTCGTCGAACGGCTGTTGGCGCTATTGAGGCAGGCCGCCGAGGCCGGATGTGATCTGGTGGCCTTCCCCGAGCTGGCGCTCACCACGTTCTTTCCCCGCTGGTACACCCCCGAGATCGAAGGCCACGACCACTACTTCGAACGGGAGATGCCGAACCCCGATGTTCAGCCCCTGTTCGACGAGGCCCGGCGTCTGGGGGTGGGATTCTCCCTCGGCTACGCCGAGCTGACCCCCGACGGACACCGGTACAACACCACCATCCTGGTGGAACGCGATGGGACGATCGTGGGCAAGTACCGAAAGGTCCACATTCCCGGTCACGACGAGCACGAACCGTGGCGACCCTTCCAGCACCTGGAGCGCCGCTACTTCGAGGAGTCCCCTGAGGGTTTCCGGGTCTGGCGGGCCTTCGACGGCCTGGTGGGTCTGGCCACCTGCAACGACCGACGCTGGCCCGAGAGCTATCGCGAAATGGGTCTGCAGGGTGTGGAGGTGATCCTCATCGGCTACAACACCCCCATGTTCTACGCCCCCGACCCGGGCCAGAACGCCCTCCAGGGATTCCACAACCACCTGGTCATGCAGGCCGGGGCCTACCAGAACGGCACCTGGGTGGTGGGCGTGGCCAAGGGCGGTATCGAGGAGGGGGTGGAGTCACTGGCCCAGAGCGCCATCATCGCCCCCTCGGGCCAGATAGTGGCCCAGGCGGTGACCACCGGGGACGAGCTGATCACCGCCCGGGCCGACCTGGACTGGTGCGACCACTACAAGACCACCCTGTTCAACTTCGAGCGTTACCGTCGCCTGGACCAGTACCAGAGGATCGCCACCCAGAAGGGCGTGATCATCCCCGAGGGTCGCGAGCCCGGGCCCGAACCGGCCTGAGAATTTGATACCGATGAACTCGAACGACACCACGGCGCCACCACAGAGACAGAGTTCGACCCTGAGGTGGCGGGGACGCTGGATCTGGAACCGGCTACCGGACCTGGAGAGACCAGGTCTCGTGACCCGGTCGGACCACGACGTCAGACCCGCCGCGTGGGCCCTGTTCCGTCGTCGCTTCACCATGGACAACCTCCCCGCCTCCGCCCCCACCCGGGTGGTGTCGGACTCCCGCCACATCGTCTGGGTGAACGGTGTGGAGGTGGCCCGGGGACCGGTGCGGACCCCACCGGGGCGACCCCGCTACGACACGTTCGACGCCGCCCCCCAGCTACGGCGGGGCGCAAACATTGTGGCGGCCCTGGTCCGCTACTACGGGAGCCCCACCCCTTGGTGGGCCCCGGTCAATCCCACCCGGCACCAGGGAGCGGGCGGCCTGCTGCTGGAGGCCGAACTGGGGGACCTCACCCTGATCTCTGACGACACCTGGCGGGTCCTGGGTGGTGACGCCTGGGAGGAGGCGCCCTCACCGGGCCTGGGAGGCCCCCCCGAGGTCCTCGATGGTCGCCGCCTCCCCCGGGGCTGGACCGAACCCGGCTTCGACGACGGGGACTGGCCCGCGGCGGTGGTCCTGGGGGCCAACCACTTCGGCTTCGACGGCGACCACTCCCCTCCCACCCTGCCCCACGCCCCCCTCCAGCCCCGACCCATCGGCCCTCTGGGGGGTTCGTTCCGTCGGCCCCCCGGGACTCCGGGCCACCTCCCCCGCACCCTGGATC
>JALSTE010000370.1 GCA_026983855.1 Acidimicrobiia bacterium | reverse complement strand
GCCCTCCCCCCCGGTGTCCTCGTAGTGGATACGGTGATCGTTGATTACTGCGAATCCCATGACGGCGCAGGCTAGACCCGCCGGGTACGGCTCGAAAAGGGATCCGGTCCCCGAACCTGGATTTTCCCCCTCGCTCAGCGGCCGGTGAACTCGGCCCGACCGGGTCCGTGGGCGAGGAAGGACTCGACCCCCAGCCGACTGTCCTCGGTGTGGAACACGGCCTCGAAGGCCTCCAGCTCGATGGCCAGGGCCTCGGCCAGTGGAAGTTGGGTTCCGGTGTCGATGGCCCTCTTGGCCAGGGCCTGGGCCTGCAACGCCCCCCGGGCGTAGGCCGCCGCCTCCCGACGGGCCACGTCGAGAACCTCGTCGGGATCGACGAGCCGATCCACCAGGCCGATCCGGTGGGCCTCGACCGCCTCGATGTTCCGACCCGACATGACCAGTTCCTTGGCCCGGGCCGGACCCACCAGCCGGGGCAGGCGCTGGGTACCGCCCCCACCGGGGATCAGACCCAGGAGGACCTCCGGCTGGCCGAACACGGCGTCGGTGGCCGCGAACCTCAGGTCACAGGCCATGGAGAGCTCGCATCCCCCACCCAGGGCGTAGCCGTTCACGGCAGCTATCACCATCCTGGGGATGGCGGCCACGGCGTCGAGTGTCCGGTGGAAGGCGGCGCCGATGTCCCGGGCCTCCTCGGGTCCCCCGAATTCGCTGATGTCGGCCCCGGCCGCGAACACCCGGCGACCCCCCGTTATCACCACCGCCCCGGGCGGATCGTCGGTCAGCCGGGCGGCGATCTGGTGGAGACGGTTCAGGAGGTCGGCGTTGAGGGCGTTGACCTTCGGGCGGTCGAGGGTGATGACCGCTACTCCGTCGTCACCGATTTCGAGGTGGACCAGTTCATCTGCCATGTTCCCGACCGTAGTCGGGGTCAGGCCAGGTCTCCCAGGATCCGGTCGGCAATGGTGTGGGGATCCACGCCCTCGGAGACCAGGAGCTCGCCGGGAGCGGTGAGACCGGCCTCCTCCCGCAGTCGCTCCGCCCGGAGTTCGAGTCGCCTCATGACGATCTCGTCCAGCTCCGACTCCAGGCGGGAACGCCGACGCCGGGCCAGTTCACCGCTGTCCCGGAGGTGTCGTCGGTGACGGGCGATCTCCTCCCACAGGTCCTCCACCCCCCGGCCGTCCACGGCGACCGTGTCGAGCACCGGCGGAACCCAGTCCGCCGGGGGGGACAGCTCCAGCATCTGGAGGATGTCACGTCGGGTCGCCTCGGCTCCCTCCCGGTCGGCCTTGTTGACCACGAAGATGTCGGCTATCTCCATCAGGCCCGCCTTGTTGGCCTGGACCGAATCCCCCCAACCCGGGTTGACCACCACGATGGTGGTGTCGGCGGCCCCGGCGATCTCGATCTCGGCCTGGCCCACCCCGACCGTCTCGATGATCAGCCAGGGCCAGCCCACGGCGTCGAGCAGCCTCACCGCCTGGGGGGTGGCCAGGGAGAGTCCCCCCAGGTGACCCCGGGTGGCCATGGACCGGATGTACACCTCCCCGGAGGTGGCGTGATCCTGCATCCGGACCCGGTCACCGAGAATCGCCCCCCCGCTGTAGGGAGAGGAGGGATCCACGGCGAGGATCGCCATTCGGGTGCCCCGCCGGGTCGCCACCGAGGCCAGGGCGCTGGTCAGGGTGGATTTTCCGGCCCCGGGGGCCCCGGTGAGTCCGATGGTGTGGGCCCCGCCCGAGCGGGGATAGGCCAACCGTCCGATCTCCCGGGCCGGTTCCCCGCCCCTTTCCACCAGGGACAGCAGACGGGCCAGCGATCGACGATCCCCGTCCAACGCCCGGGCGAACAGTTTTCCCGGATCGGTCTCCCTGGCCGCCATGGTCGTCTACTCCGTCCCGGGGTCGTCGTGGTTCCCGGGTCGGAGGATATTCAGCTCCGGGGCCCCTTGAGACCACCGAGGAGGGTCTCGCTCACGTCGGTGTCGATCCTGTCACCCACGGCGCCGACGTCGACCACCTCGGTGACCCCATCCACCCGATCCTTGAGAATCCGCTCCACGCCCATCTTGAGGTCCATCCCCGCCAGGGGGCACTCCCCGCAGGCCCCGATCAGTTCCACCTCGACCCGACCGGTCTCGGGGTCCACGTCGCGCAGGACTATGTCACCACCGTCGGCCTGCATGGCCGGACGGATGATGCCGATGACCTCTTCGACCTTGTCACGCACGTCGACCGACTCCCTTCGGTGTCCGCCGGGGTCCCCCGGCCACACCATGATGGTCCACAGATACTGAACGCAGACAACCGCGATCATGTTCCCACCCCTGCCCCGCCGCCACACCCGAACCAACCAGGCACGTCACCCGCACACAACCGCCATCATGTTCCCACCCCTCACCCGCCGCCACACCGGGACCAACCAGGCACGTCACCCACACACGACCGCCATCATGTTCCCACCCCTCCCCCGCCGCCACACCGGGACCGGTGCCGCGGGAGGTGACGACCACACCACTCCGCCCCCGGATCCGTCCCCGGCCGGTTCGCCGGGCCCAACCGGCGGAACGTGTCACCCTGTAGGCCCGATGAACGGCCCCACCCGATACCGACCCGGCGATCCGGCCGGCTGGAGCCCGACCTGTCGCTGGGCCCTCGCCGTCTCCTC
>JALSTE010000369.1 GCA_026983855.1 Acidimicrobiia bacterium | reverse complement strand
GAACCACCGCCCTCACCCCAACCACGGACTCCCCGGCGGCGACGATCACCGACGGGACCGGGGCCCCCGCACCCCGGGAGGGAGATACCGAGATGCTGTTCCCCGACGTGCTCGAGGTGGTCGTGACCCCCGAGGGGGGCGGCCGGTACCGCTTCGACGTGACCCTCTCGAGCCCCTACGACTCGCCGGAACGCTACGCCGACGGCTGGCGGGTGCTGGCCCCCGACGGCACGGTCCTGGGTGAACGGCCCCTGCTGCACGACCACGCCTCCGAGCAGCCCTTCACCCGCTCCCTGGCCGGGGTGGAGATCCCCGAGGGGGTCAGCGAGGTGACGGTCCAGGGTCGGGATCAGGTCTCGGGCTGGGGTGGGGCCGAGGTCACGGTCCCGGTACCGGGCCGCTAGCGGGGCCCTAACCGATTCCTCACACCGGGTCCATCGGGCCCTCATCCCCATTTCCCACTCTCAGTGGTGCCACAGAGGCGCTCAACCACAAAGGGAGATGAGAGAGATGAACACCACCAAGAAGCTGGCGGCCATACTTTTCGGGGTCCTGGCCATGATGGGGGTCACCATGCTGGCCGGACCGGCCGGGGCCGTGGAGTCCGGTGACGGCACCGGCGTCCTCCACGCCGAGGGGCGCGGAACCGCCGCCCTCCACGGGGGAGGGACCATCGAGATCAGCGGTAGCGGCCGGCTCTACATCATCGACGTGGCCGGCGACGCCGAGATCAACGTCACCGGGGAGGGCACCCTGTCCGAGACCGACCGAGGGGTGATGATCTACCGGGGATTCGACGGCACCGCCTCCATCACCGGTTCGGAGGTGAAGGTCGCCCTCGTCGGCCGCGACATCGTCCTCGACGCCCGGGGCACCGGGGTGTTCTACCTCAGGGGTGAGGGCACCTACACGGTCAACGGCCACGAGGGTCGCTGGAGCCCGAGGGGAATCCGCTTGGACCTGGGCCGGCCCGAGGTGGTCGTCGACTACGCCGCCTGAGCGCCCCGATTCCGGACCCCCCGGTTGGGGTGATCGGAGGCGAGCCCGAAGGTCACGGGAATGTGATCCGGCACCTCCCACGGGGGGCACCGGATCACATTCCCGCGTCATGGTCGTTGTCCAAGCCGTCAGGTCGGTCTGGTCGGTCGGGGGCTCATGAATCCTCAGAGGCTCGGGGAATCGACCGTGACCGTCCCCATCTCGCATCCGGGGGCGCCGGGAAAGGGCGTAAATGCGGGGGTCGGGTGGGGGTCGGCGTGCCAGCATGTCGCCATGGAGACCCCCTTGATCCGTCGACCGCATCCCGACGAGGCCGCCGAACTCATGGCCGTCGGCGCCATGGCCTTCGGGTGGTCGCCTCCCGCCGACGGACCTCTCTCGGCCTGGCAGCGCGCCCACTTCGAGCCCTACGCCTGGTGCGCCGAGGTGGCCGGGCGTCCGGTGGCCAAGACGGCGGCGTTCGCGATGGAGACGACCGTCCCCGGGGGTGGGTCGCTGCCCACCCCGGGGGTCACCTCGGTGGCGGTGAGGCCGACCCATCGTCGACGCGGCCTCCTGCGGGCCCTCATGACCCGCCAGCTTCGGGAGATGGTGGAGGACGGGGTGCCGGCCACGGTCCTGACGGCCTCGGAGGGTTCGATCTACGGCCGTTTCGGCTTCGGGGTGTCGACCCTCTACGCCCACCTGGAGATCTCCCGGACCATGGTCGGATTCCTGGACTCCGCTCCGGGTCGTCGTGGGGGCCTGAGCCTCGAGCCCATGGACGCCACGACGGCCCGCGGGATTCTGCCCGGGCTCCACGAGGCCCAGAGAGCGGTCACCCCGGGAATGAGCAGCCGCCCGGCCCTGATATGGGACGACATCGCCACCGATCACGAGTCGGGGCGTCACGGGCGGTCCGAGCTGTTCCACATCCTGGCCCGGGACGACGGGGGGAGGGCCGTAGGGGCTCTCGGCTACCGCATAGAGTCGGGACCTGCGGGTTCGACCGTTCCGGGTTCGGTGGTGAGGGTTCATCACCTGATCGCCTCCGAGCCCGATGTGGCCATGGACCTGTGGCGGGTGGTGCTGGACCTCGACCTGACCCGGACCGTCACCTGCTACCGGGCGATCGACGAGCCCCTGCCCTGGGCCCTGGTCGACCCCAACGCGGTGTCCACCCGGGCGGTGTCGGACTGGACCTGGATGAGGATCCTGGACCTGCCCGCCGTCTTCGGGGCCCGGGGCTGGTACGCCGACGGGGAGGTGGTCATCGGTGTGGTCGACGAGATGTTCCCGGCCAATCACGGGAGCTGGATGCTGACCGTTGAACGGGGCGCGGCCCACCTGACGCCGACCGATCGGGAACCGCTGGTGGTGGGGCCCATATCCAGCTGGGCCACCCTGTACATGGGAACGGTCCGGGCCGGGACCCTGGCCGCCGCCGGACGATTGGAGGGTGATCCCGGGGCCCTGGTCACCCTCGGGGCGATGTTCGCCACCCCCACCGTCCCCTTCAACGACGTCACCTTCTGACCTCCACCCCCCATCTGTGACTGCGGGGGTCTGCGTGGTAGTCCGTAGGTGTCATAGATCGGGTTTTCCCCGGGATCTGTGACTGCGGGGGTCTGCGTGGGAGTCCGTAGGTGTCACAGATCGGGTTTTCCCCGGGATCTGTGACTGCGGGGGGCTG
>JALSTE010000368.1 GCA_026983855.1 Acidimicrobiia bacterium | reverse complement strand
CCCCAGTCCGTCCAGCAATCCGACCAGCATTCCGGCCAGTAGTCCGGCCACTCTTGCAACCAGGTTCACCACATCCGCCACCGGTCACCCCGTGTGGTCGGGTCAGCGGTGGCGTACCCTTTCGCACCGACCCACCCCGCCCCGCGAATTTCGACACAATTCTGAAACGCTTTGACCCTCCCCGTGGTCGAACAGCGGAGCCGACCAGGAGGATCCGAGTGCTCGCCTTCACCTTCCCCGGACAGGGATCCCAAAAGCCGGGAATGGGCGCCGAATGGGTGGACCACCCGTCGTGGGAGCTGGTCGAGGAGGCCTCCGAGGCCGCCGGTCGCGATCTGGGCTATCTGCTCACCGAGGCCGACGCCACCGAACTGAAGGAGACCCGCAACTCACAGCTGGCCACCTTCGTCCTCAGCCTGGTCGCCCTCGACGCGGTCGAACGGACCGGGGTCATACCCGGAATGTGCGCCGGACACAGTCTCGGTGAGTACACCGCCCTGGCCGCCACCGGGGCCCTCGCCTTCGAGGACGGGGTCCGTCTGGTCACCGAGCGGGGCGAGGCCATGCAGGTCGCCGCCGGTGAACAGGAGGGCACCATGGCCGCCGTCCTGGGCCTCGACGACGACAAGGTCATCGAGGCCTGCCGTCTGGCCGACGGCGAGGTGTGGGTGGCCAACTTCAACGCCCCCGGACAGGTCGTCATCGCCGGATCCCCGATGGGGGTGGACGCCGCCGGCCAGTTGGCCAAGGCCATGGGGGCCAAGAGGTCGATGGCCCTGCCGGTGGGTGGGGCGTTCCACACCCCGTTCATGGCCTCGGCCGGTGACCGACTCCGCAAGGCCCTCAAGCAGGTCGAGCTGAGGGAGCCGGCCACCGGGGTGGTGGCCAACGTGGACGCCTCGGTGCACTCCACGGCCGACGAGTGGTACGAACTCCTCGCCGCCCAGCTCACCTCCCCGGTGCAGTGGCGCCAGAGCCTGTACACCCTCGACGAGGCCGGTGTGGACACCTTCGTCGAACTGGGCCCCGGTACCGTACTCACGGGGATGGCCAAGAGGACCTGCCGCGGATCCCGCACCGTTTCGGTGTCCAGACCCGACGACGTCGACGCCCTGTTGTCGGTGCTGTCGGACTCCTCGCCGGTGGGTCGGGTCGCCGAGGAGGGCGAGCGGCTCTACGTCACCGAGAGGGTCGTGGTGTCCCCCGCCGCCGGTGTCTTCTCAGCCTCCCCGACCCTCGCCGGTGGTACCGAGATCGAGGTCGGGGCCCTGCTCGGCACGGTGAACGGCGAGGCGGTCAGGTCGCCCTTCGCCGGCTCGATCATGGGCGTGATGGCCTACGACGGCGAGCGGATAACGGCCCGGCAGCCCGTCGCCTGGCTCAGAACTTCGTGAAGGGGGATCCGATGACCGGAGCAAGAACGATCGGGTGGGGCACCGCCCTGCCCGAGAACATCATGACCAACGCCGATCTGGAGAAGATCGTCGACACCTCCGACGAGTGGATCGTCGAGAGGACCGGTATCCGCCAGCGGCACATCGGGGGAACGACCGCCGGTCTGGCCACCGAGGCCGGGCGCAAGGCCCTGGAGAGGGCCGGGGTGGACCCCTCGGGGATCGACCTGCTGATCCTGGCCACGACCTCACCCGACCGCGACATCCCCGCCACGGCGTCCACGGTGCAGAAGAACCTGGGTCTGGAGTGCGGGGCCTTCGACCTGAACGCCGCCTGCTCGGGTTTCGTCTACGCCATGGTGGCCGCCCACGGTTTCATCGGCAACGGTCTCGAGCGGGTCCTGGTCATCGGGGCCGAGACCCTCCACCAGTACATCGACTGGGAGGACCGCAACACCTGCATCCTGTTCGCCGACGGGGCCGGGGCGGCGGTCATCGAACGCACCGAGGGAGAGGGTGAACTCCTCGGCTGGAGCCTCTCATCGGACGGTGAGTACGAGGAGGCCCTCTACGTCGAACGGGGTGACACGGTGAAGATGGCGGGAAGGGAGGTGTTCCGCCAGGCCGTGCTGGTGATGGAACGGGCCGGTCGGGCGGCCATGAAGCAGGCCGGGCTGGAGCCCGCCGACATATCGGTGGTGATCCCCCACCAGGCCAACATCCGGATAATCGAGTCCTCCTGCCGCCGTCTGGGGATTCCCATGGAGAAGGCCATCGTCGTTCTGGACCGTACCGGCAACACCTCGGCGGCCTCGGTTCCCCTGGCCCTGGCCGAGGCCCTCGACACCGGACGGATCAACGAGGGCGACAACGTCCTGCTGGTCGGGTTCGGGGCCGGTATGTCATCGGCCGCCGCCGTTCTCCGCTGGGGAGCGAGGTGAGCCCTCCATTTCCCGACACCGGACGAGTGGTGCTGGTCACCGGGGGCGGCCGCGGTATCGGACTGGCCTGCGCCCGGGCCTTCGCCGCCAACGGCGACCGGGTGGCGATCACCTACCGGTCCAGCCTCCCCGATGACCTCGGGGACATCCTGGCCATACGCTGTGACCAGACCGACCCCGAGCAGGTGGATGAGGCCCACACCGTCCTGGCCGACGAACTGGGACCCCTGGACGTCCTCGTCGCCAACGCCGGTGTCACCCGCGATCAGCTCATCCTGCGGATGTCCGACGACGACTTCGCGTCGGTGGTCGACACCAATCTCAACGGTGCCTACCGC
>JALSTE010000367.1 GCA_026983855.1 Acidimicrobiia bacterium | reverse complement strand
CCCGCCACCCGATCCTGTCACGCCCCGTCGCCGATCGCGTGAGCCTCATGACCGCGGCCTTCCCGCCACCCGATGATCGGACCCGGAGCCGGGTTCCGATGGGGCCCGTGGGTGGAGGGTCCGCGGCCAACCGGAGAGATCAGGTACGGAGAAGCCGCTCCACCGCGCTCATGGCCTCGTCCAGCTTGGCCTCGCCACCATCCTCGTCGCTGCGCACGGCGTCCCTCACGCAGTGGCGCAGATGCTGATCGACCAGACCGAGGCCCACGCTCTGCAGGGCCTTGGTGGCCGCCGCCAGCTGGGTCAGCACGTCGATGCAGTAGGTGTCGGCTTCGACCATCTTCTGCAGACCCCGAATCTGTCCCTCGATGCGGCTCAGCCGCTTGAGGTATTCATCCTTCTCCATCGAGTAACCGGCCATGACGAAGCAGGGTAGCGTCTGGCGGGCTGCACCCATGGGTGACGGGCGGTGGTGCGGTGTCCCCGGAGTTGGGTCCGGCCGTGCGGGCCCATCCCCCGGGTGACGGGGAGCGGGGCATCGAGGCCTTATCCTCGCGGGCGTGATCAACGCCGATTCCATGTCGCTGTTCTTCTCCCTGCTGGCCCTGCTGGCCGACATCGGCATCGTGGTGGGCGTCCTGATGCTCGTGGCCCCGCGACTCCCCGCGGGTGTCGGTCGACCCCTTCTGGAACTACGGGCCCTGGTGGCCCCGGCATCGATCTGGCTGGCCTGGCTGGTGGCCACCGTCGCCACGCTGGGAAGCCTCTACTTCTCCGAGGCGGCCCACTTCCTGCCCTGCAAGATGTGCTGGTTCCAGCGAATCGGGATGTATCCCCTGGCCCTCATCCTGGGCATCGCCGCCTTCCGGCGCGACCTGGGGATAAGGGTCTATGCCGTACCATTGGCGGTGCTGGGTGCGATGGTCAGCAGCTATCACTACTTCATCGAGTGGTTTCCCCGCTTCGAATCGGGAAGTTGTGATCCCACCGTTCCCTGCACCCTCATCTGGTTTCGTCGACTGGGATTCATGACCCTTCCCTACATGGCGCTGACGGGATTCCTGTCGATCATCGTCCTCCTGGCCCTCCCCGGGGGGTCCCGGCGGGACTCCGATCGAGACTCCCCGAACCTCCAGGCGCCACGACACGAGCAGTTGAGCGGGGGTTCGGTCCCCGGACCGGTACACGAACACCAACTCACGAGGTGAATCGAGAATGTCACGCACCCAGGCCGCTCCCAGATTCGAGATTCCCGATCCGAAATCGGCCGGGCCGGGTCGCGGGCCTCTGATCATCGTCGGGTCCATCGTCGCCCTGATCGTCGTCGCCGCGGTGGTGGCCATCATTCTGACCGGGGGAGGCGACTCCTCCCCGGCCACCATCGAATCCGGGGCGGCCTCACCGGCCGGCGAGCTCGGGGGGTCGTCGGGGGCCGCGCTGGGGCTGCAGGACCCCCAGGTGGCGGGGGTCGCCCTGCCCCTCTTCGAGACCGTGCAGGGAGATCCGGCGGTCGGCAGACAGGCTCCGATCGCCAGCGGTACGGACTTCGACGGGAATCCGGTTGAACTCCACAGCACGGGGAAGCCCACGGCCATCGTGTTCCTGGCCCACTGGTGCCCGCACTGCCAGCGGGAGGTCAAGGACCTGGGCACGTGGCTCTCCGAGGGGTCCCTGCCCGACGACGTGGCGCTGCTCTCCGTCGCCACCTCGATCAATCCCGACCGTCCGAACTATCCCCCCGACGAGTGGCTGGCCCGCGAGAAGTGGGCTCCTCCCGTCCTGGTGGACACCACCGGTGCCGTGGCCGAGGCCTACGGACTGAGCGCCTTCCCCTACTGGGTGTTCCTCAACGCCGACGGCACCGTGGCGGCCCGGGCCACCGGTGAGATGTCGACCGCCACCCTCGAACAGGTCTTGGCCGGGCTCAAGAGGTAACCCCACCGCCGGCCGGGGTCCGAACACGTGGGGTCGGTGAGGGCGATGTGGGTCACCCGGATCGAGGTGGGTAGGCGGTGAACTTCACCCCGGGGCCACACCGGGGACCGGGCCGACCCGGTCGTACGGCGTCAGCCATCAACCACAGAACCACGTCGGACAGGAGCCGGTCCTGTTCGAGGCGGGCCGCGCCACCGACCGCCCGTGGCAACTCGAGATGGACCTTGCTCTCCCCGTGGGCGGTCACGACCGCCACCCAGGCGTGGGTGGCGCCCCGCCGCTCCCGGTCGGTCGCCAGGGCCGCGGTGACCCCCACGCCGTGACCCACCGCCTCCCCTGGGTCCGCACACCCGCTCAGGTCGCGGTCCATTCGGACCAGGGCCGATCGGGCCAGGCCCACGGCCACACGATCGGACACCGCCGGCCCCTCCAGATGTGGGAGGAGCCGGCTCATCGCCGTGGGGTGGTAGGGGATCTCGATGTCGTGGACGATGTCCGATGCCCCGGGACGGGTGAGCAGGTCGGTCACCGCCCGGAAACCTCCACCGGTGATCACGAGGGAGAATCGGGCCGGGGCCGCCCGAAGGTCGGCGATCAGGAGGTCCCGTTCCGAGGACCCGAGCGCCGCGCCCCCACCGTTCGTCGACGGCTGAAGCCCCGGGGTCGGAACCACCACTCCCCCTGGGTGTTCAGCCCGGGTTGCCGAGGGATTCGGGGTCTCCGGCGGGACAGCAGAGTATGGAC
>JALSTE010000366.1 GCA_026983855.1 Acidimicrobiia bacterium | reverse complement strand
GTTCAGCCTCCCGCCCACGAACCACTTGGCGTAGGGCAGTTCCCACTCCAGGACGGTGTCGAAGTCCCGGTACCAGGTGATCAGCTCCCGGGCCTGCCGGGCCCAGAAACCGAGGCGGTCCGCCGCCGCCTCCTCATAGAGAGAATCGTCGGACACCAGGGCCTGGGCCCGGAACTCCGGAGGGGGAGGGAAGACCCGGTTCTCCGTGTAGTAGTTCTCGATCGTCGGCTCCGACATCGCTGCTCCAGTCCGTAGCTAGTCCTCACAACGAAGACTAGATCGTGGGTCGGGTCGGCCGTCCCGGATCTGCGGCCGAGGCCACGGCGGCGGCGCCGACGATTCCGGCGTCGTTGCGGAATCGGGCCGGCACGACGGACGCCCTCGGGTGCAGGTAGGGGGCGAAGAGGGCGAAATCCTGGCTGACCCCGCCACCCACCACGATGAGCCCGGCGGGGATGAGGGCCTCCAGTCGTCTCAGATACCGGTCCACACGGGACCCCCACTCCTCCCAGGTCAGATCCTCCTCCACCCTCCACCGGGCGGCGGCGAAGGTCTCGGCGTCCCGGCCACCGATCTCGATGTGGCCCAGTTCGGTGTTCGGCACCAGGATCCCGTCGATGAACAGGGCCGAGCCGATGCCCGTTCCCAGGGTTACCGCCAGGACGACCCCGGTGGCCCCCCGGGCCGCACCCCAACGGACCTCGGCCACCCCGGCGGCATCGGCGTCGTTGACGGTGACCACCGGCACCTCATGACCCCACGCGGCGGCGAATCGCTTCTGCAGCTCGGCCCGCAGGTCCAGTCCCGTCCACTCCGGGCCCATGTTGACCGCGGTGCGGACCCGGCCCCGTTCGACCACACCGGGAAAGGTGCACCCCACACGCGACACGGGCCCCTCACGGGCGCACGTCTCGACGATCATGTCCAGGACCGGGGCGGGACGGGGGGGTCGGGGTAGTTCCATCCGGACCCGGGTGCCCACGAGTTCACCCTCGCCGGGGACGACCCGCCCGGCCTTCACCGAGGACCCACCGATGTCGACTCCCAGCACCAGGTCGCCGGCGGTCTCCGAATTGTCGTGAGGCTCGTTCATCGGGGCCAGGGTAGGACCAACGATCACGCTATGAGGGAAGGCCGAGGCCACCCCCGGCCACGGCCCCGAGGCGCATCCCGGAGGCGAGACCCACCCTGAGGCCCCGGGTCACCTGACCCACTGCATCACCTTGAACCCGCCCAGACCCCCGGGATCGGTCAGGGCCCGGGCCTCGGCCATGGTGCTGCGGGCGACGAGGGCCTCCAGATCCCCCACCGGGGCCCGCTCCCGCCAGGTCCTCTCGGCCCGGGTCACCTCCTCGTCGATCCCGATCCCCGCCAGGAACTCCGCCTGGGAGATCACCGACGGTGAACCCGGCAGTTGGTCGAGGGCCACGTCGCAGGTGATGTCCTGGTGACCCGGCGAATCCAGGGGGTGGGTGCCCCGGCCGTGTCCCCGGTAGGTACGTACCCACTCCCACCACCGGCGGGGGGCCATCTCCGCCGTGGTCCGGGCGTAGTCGATGCAGACCAGTCGACGCAGGTGGCGCACCCCCAGGGTCGTTTCGACCCACCGTCGTGCCTCCACCTGCCACGGGATTCGCACCCCCCGGGGAAGGCGGGGAAACGGAACCTCCCCGCCCACCGGAAGCAGAACCTCCCCGAGCCCCTCCCCGGACAACTCCACGTGAAGCTCGAGCCAGCCGTCGCCCGAGCTCTCCAATATCCGAAAGGCCAGGTTGTCCAGCAACTCATTGGCCAGCACCAGGTGTGCGAGGGGTGGGTCCTCCGAACCAGCGGGGAGCCAGGCTTCGGCAAACTCGACTCCCGGTGTGCCGACCAACCTCGCACGGGCCGTCTCCAACTGGACCCCGCTGGACTCCACCAGGGTGTAACGCAGGGCCCGGGCCGACGCCCTCACCCCACCCAGGATGCCGGCGGCCAGGGTGCCGGGTCCGGCTCCCACCTCCACCACCCCGAAGGGCTCGGGGCGCCCCATCTCCTCCCACCACGAGTCCACGGCCCGGGCCATGAGCCGGCCGAACAGTGATCCCACCTCGGGACTGGTCAGGAAGTCTCCTTCCCGACCGGCTCGACCCGAGCGCCGGTAGAACCCCAGACGCGGATGGTAGAGGCAGCCCGAGACGTACTCGTCGAAGCGGAGCAGACGGCGGGAACCCGCCACCTCACGCCAGAAGTCCGCCGGCCCCCCGGAGGGTTCGTTCTCAGAGCGCCAGTTGACTGGAGAGCTCACCGAAGCGGGCCACGATCTGGGGGAACACCCCGAAGGCGACGGTGGCGGCCAGGGTCAAACTGGTGGCCAGGGCGATCGAGGGGCTGACCCGGATCGGGGTCTCGTCACCGTCGGGCACCGGGTTCATCCACATCTCCTTCATCACCCGCCCGTAGTACCCGAAGGCCAGGACCGAGTTCACGGCGATGATCACGGCCAGGATCGCCCCGGAGATGTTGCCGGCGTCGAGGGCCGCCCGGAACACCACGAACTTGGCGAACCAGCCACCCAGCGGCGGTATCCCGGCCAGCGAAGAGAGGAACACCGTCATCGCCGCCGCCAGCCCCGGGGCGTAGGAGAACAGACCACCGTAGGAGCTGATCTGGCCCGATCCGGTCTTGCGGGCCACGGCC
>JALSTE010000365.1 GCA_026983855.1 Acidimicrobiia bacterium | reverse complement strand
GGGGGGGGAGGTACTCCGCCGTCACCGGGAACGACGGCTCGAGCGGTGTGGCCACACCCGATTCGAGGGCCGCGGCGGCGGTCACGGTCTTGAACGTGGAACCCGGCGGATAGCGCTCCTGATAGGTACGGGACCGTAGCGGTCCGTCGGCATCGGCCAGAAGTTCGGCCCGGGCCTCCGCCGCCGCCTCCAGATCGTGGTCCGACAACCGGTTCGGATCGAAGGAGGGGTTGGACCACAGGGCCAGGATCTCACCGTTGCGGGGATCGATGGCCACCACCGCCCCCCGCCGGTCGCCCAACGCCGCCCGGGCCACCCGCTGAAGTTCGTGACGGACGGTCACGATGACGTCGGCGGTGCGATCGCGGTCAACGAACAGGTCCGAGACCGTCTTCAACTTCACCTTCCTGTCGGTGCCCGCCAACTCGGCGTTGAAGGACCGTTCCAGCCCCGAAGCCCCGTAGTTGAGGGAGAAGAAGCCGGTGATGTGCCCGTAGAGCTCACCGTCGGGATACTCACGGAGCCTCCGCAGGTCGTCCTCCACCGCGACCGACCGGGCCAGGACCTCACCGTCGATGGTGACTATCGCGCCCCGGGGTTCGGAGAACTCCCGGACGATCTCCCTGGTGTTGGCGGGATCGGTGCGCAACTCCTCCGAACGGGCCAGTTGAATCAGGTTGAGTTGAACGAACAGCACCAGGTACAGGGCCGCCAGGCCCAGGGCCACATGCCGGATGCGGCGACTCACCCGACGGTCTCCGCCGCCTCGGAACGGGAGACGATGGTCGCCGAGTCCGACAGACGCACCAGCAGACCCAGCAGGATGTAGTTGGCCAGCAGTGAGGAGCCCCCGTAGGACACGAACGGCAGGGTGATCCCCGTGAGGGGAACGACCCTGAGCACTCCGCCGATGATGACGAAGGCCTGTACCCCCAGTCCGACGGTCAGCCCGGCGGCGAGCAGCGAGCTGAACTCGTCCCGGGATCGAACGGCGGTTCGCAGTCCGGCCCCGATGATCAGGATGAAGGCGATCAGTACGGCCGTGGCGCCGATCAGTCCCAGTTCCTCCCCTATCACGGCGAAGATGAAGTCCGTCTCACGGGCCGGGATCCTCTCGGGTGAACCGAGACCGGGGCCGGCTCCGGTGAGGCCGCCCGAGGCCAGGGCGAAAATACCCTGGACGATCTGGAATCCCTCGCCGGTCACATCCGCCCAGGGGTTCACCCATATCCGGACCCGGGCCTGAACGTGCTCGAACATCGACCAGGCGGCGAAGGCCCCCGCCAGGAACAACCCTGACCCCACCGCCGGGTACCACGCCCGACCCGTCGCCAACCAGACCATCACCAGGAACACCGCGAACAGCAGCAGTGAGGACCCGAGGTCCCTCTCGGCGACCATCACCAGCAGGGAGGCGGCCCACGCCAATGCCACCGGACCGAGATGTTTCGGATCCGGAATCGAAACGGCTCCGATCCTACGGGTCGCCATCGACAGCAACTCCCGCTTCTCGACCAGGTAGGAGGCCACGAAAATGGTCAGGGCGACCCGGGCGAACTCACCGGGCTGGATACTCACCGGACCCAGTGCGATCCACAGACGGGCTCCGTTGACCGTCCGACCGATTCCCGGAACCAGCGGGGCCACGAGGAGCACCAGCCCCACCAGGGCGATGGTCCAGCGGTAGCGGGCCAGGTGATGCACGTCACGCACCAAGGCCAGGGTGGCCACGAAGGCGACGACCCCCAGGAGGGTCCACACCGCCTGATTGGCGGCCAATCGGTCGTTGAGCCTCACTATGGTGGCGAATCCGATCCCGTTGAGCACCAACGCCAGTGGCAGCAGGGCCGGGTCGGCCGTCGGAGCCAGGCGTCTCACCGCCAGGTGAGCGAAGATCATGAGCCCCAGCACCACTCCGAGGAAGGGCCCGATATCAGCGGGGAGCGAGGCCCGTCCGCCGAGTGACTCCAGGGTGTAGAGGCCCACGGTGATGAGCCCGGCCAGTATCACCAGGCCGAGTTCGGCGTTGCGCCTACGGCCCACCGGCTCAGGAGCCGTCGTCGGCCCCGGCGGCGTCGGCCCCGGATTGGTCTCCGGCCGGTGCACCTGAATCAGAGGCCACGGTGTCGACCACCGGCAGATCGGCCACGAACTGCTCGGCCGCCTGCTCCGAACCGACCTCATGGAGGTTCTCGATCTCGTTCACGAGGGCCGGGCTGAGTGAGTCCCGGTAAATCCCGGTGCGGTGCTCGAGGGTGGGGTCGAACCAGAGGACCCCTCCCGGACGTCCCTGGTAGATGGCCACCTCATCACCGGCGAAGGCCACGTAGTAGGAGCTGCGGGCGTACCAGCCGACCACCGCCAGACCTCCCACGACGAAGGCGAGGGCCAGTACCGCCACGACGAGCGTACGCAGTCTCAGGGCCACGGGACGGCGCCAGTACGAGGTGGCCCTCGGAACCGCTCCCGGTTGGGTCGCGGTGACCTCCGGGGGCGGGGCCGGGGGTATCACCACCGTCGCCCTGTCGGCGGCGACCGCGGCGACACCGGCTGGCCCCCCGACAACCGGCGAAACCACCTCCGAGGACCCCCCGACAACCGGCGAAACCACCTCGGAGGACCCCCCGACAACCGGAGGGGCGACACCGGTGGGCCCCTGGGTCGTGACCGCCGACCGGGT
>JALSTE010000364.1 GCA_026983855.1 Acidimicrobiia bacterium | reverse complement strand
CCTTCCGTGGACCAGTCCGGCGGGGTTGGCCCACATCACCACGGTGGGACGACGGTCGGTGGTCTCCCCCCATCCGTTGAGGACCTTGCCCGGCACGTCGCCCATCAACCCCACAATGTCGGCGGGGGCCTCCCACACCGGGGTCCGCCTCTCCATGGGGGGCCTGGGCCGGGAAGAGGCCATGGTTCAGGGTTCGAGCCGGACGGGGGCCCGGTGGATGTGGGGTGGTGCGGTGGGTCGGGTGGACATGGTTCAGGGTTCGAGCCAGACGGGGGCCCGGTCGAGGAGGTAGTTGCTCACGTCCATGCTCCGGTCCAGGACGTCGCACAGGGATTCCTGGCCCAGGAGGATCCCGGTCAGGGACAGGTCGATACGGCCGACTATGGCCAGGGTGCGCTGGGCGGGATCGGTGACCGAGGCGAAGGAGTCGATGGCGGAGACCTCTATGGGCAGGGTCGTACCGCAGATGCCGGCCAGGTCGGTGGCCAGGACCAGCAGATCCGGCCCGTGGGTGACCGGGGGAAGGCTCCAGTTGAAGCTGAGGGGGGAGAAGTACTCGTGGGGCGGTAGCTCCCCCTCGGCGGAGGTCATGAGGGCGTCCTCGAAGGAGAGCAGGGTACGGGGATCGGCCTCGAGACTGAGATGGAGGTCGAGGGGGCCACCGCAGGCGGCCTCGGGGTGGAGGTCCACCTCCCACGCCTGCCTGAGGGAGTAGGTCTCCACGAAGTGCCGCTCATCGTGGAGATGGAAGCCGTGTTCGGCCGCATGCTCCTTCAGATCGGCGACGAATCCTGCCAAGTCGATTCCTGCCACGATCACAGCCTGCCAGAACCGTGGGACATAGATGGCCCCGCCTCGGCCGGACCATCGGGTCCCGTCGTCCGCCGCTCCCGACGTCAGGACGGAACCGGTTCGCCCGGCCAGGAGGTACCGTTGCCCGCCGTGGACGACGAAGAGTGGATCGGCCTCTTTGAGGAGGTGGCCCGGGTGGCGGGTCGCAGCCTGGAGCGGCACGCCCGGGCCGGTGACCTGACCGCGGCGGGGGATCGCGAGGGGCAGTACCGGTTCGACGTCGGGGTGGACGAGGCGGTGCTCGAGATCCTCGCCCCGACCGGTGTACCCACCCTCAGTGAGGAGAGCGGGGTCACCGGGGATCCGCGGTCGGCGGAGATCATCGTCGTGGACCCCATCGATGGCAGCACCAACGCCTCCAGGGGCATTCCCCACTTCGCCTGCAGCATCTGTCTCATGGACGATTACGGCCCCCGGGTCTCCCTGGTGGCCGACCTGGCCCTGGGGGAGAGATTCACCGCCCGTCGGGGCCATGGTGCGAACCTCGGTGACCAGCCCATGACTCCCTCGGGTTGCTCGGACCTGGCCGAGGCGGTGGTGGGGATCGCCGGTCACCCGAACCATCCGGTCGGCTGGGCCCAGTTCCGGGCCCTGGGCTCGTGTGCCCTGGATGTCTCCTGGGTGGCCTGCGGGCGTTTGGACGCATTCGTGGATCCCATCAGCCACCACGGGGTTTGGGACTACGCTGCTGCTCACCTGATCGCGAAGGAGGCCGGCGTGGCGTCGGGGGAGATGTCCGAGCTTCCGCTGATTCACCGGGACCACTCGGCCCGCCGAGGCCCCATCTACGCCGCCACGCCGGATTTGCTCCGAGCCCTGAGGGGCGAGGTGGTGGGGTGAACACATCCCGCCGGGCCGAGGGTCGGCACCTGGCCCGGGCCGCCTTCCGCAGCCTGAGGTTGATTCCCACCCCGGTAAGACATCGCCTCGTCGGCCTCACCTCCCCCGCCTTCCGGGTCGGGGTGGTGGGAGTTGTTCTCAGCGACGACCGCCGGATCCTCCTGGCCCGCCACAACTACCGCAGGGGCTGGGGTATCCCCGGGGGAATGCTCGGCTGGCGGGAGCTGCCCCGCCAGGCCGTACACCGCGAACTCCGTGAGGAGGTGGGGCTGGAGGTCCGTGAGGTCGGAACACCCGAGATCCTGGTGAGCCGCAGCCCCCGTCGGATCGAGTGGTACTTCGACATGGCCCTGGCCGAGGGTTGCGCGGTGGAGGACGCCCATCCGATATCGGCCGAGATCGCCGAGACCCGCTGGTTCCCCCTCGATGACATTCCAATCCTCGAGAAGGGCACCGGTACCACGGTCGCCGCCCTGCGGGTCCTGCTCAAGCGACGCTTCCCCGACATCGACCTCGACGATCTGGGTCGGTGAATCAGGTCCCAACCGCTAACCTCGGGCCTTCCCGGGCGTGTAGCTCAGCTGGCTAGAGCACCTCCCTTACAAGGAGGGGGTCGGGGGTTCGAGTCCCTCCACGCCCACCCGAACCCCCCCGGCTCACCCATCCCCCTCCTTTTCTGACCTCGGGGGTCGCTGTGGGCGTCCCTCCAGGTCAGAAAAGGGTTGGCGGTGTGATCTGTGACCTCGGGGGTCGCTGTGGGCGTCCTCCCAGGTCAGAAAAGGGTTGGCGGTGTGATCTGTGACCTCGGGGGTCGCTGTGGGCGTCCTCCGAGGTCAGAAAAGGGTTGGCGGTGTGATCTGTGACCTCGGGGGTCGCTGTGGGCGTCCTCCCAGGTCAGAAAAGGGTTGGCGGTGCGATCTGTGACCTCGGGGGTCGCTGTGGGCGTCCCCCCAGGTCAGAAAAGGGTTGAGGGGGGGGTCAGAGCTCCTT
>JALSTE010000363.1 GCA_026983855.1 Acidimicrobiia bacterium | reverse complement strand
TCCCGACCTTCCCTCGTCCTTCGTCGAGGTCTCTTTCCCGGGGGCGCCACTCGATCCGGGGACCGATGTCGGGGACGCCACCGCCACCGCCCGGGAGGTCGCCATCGACGTGCTCCTGACCCGTCTCCAGGACTCGCTCTCGCGGGGCGACGCCCCCTACCTGGGGGTGGACGGGGGCGATGCCTCGATCGTCCGCGGCCAGTCGATCATCTCCATCGACCTGGATGCCGATCCGGATGCCCTGGCCGACTCTCTTGCCGCGGTTATCCGGGAGGTGGAGAGGATCGACAGATTCGGCATCGGGGCGGCCGAACTCCAGCGGTCGGTGGACTCCTTCCGGGCCGGGGTGGAGCAGGCCTATCAGGGCGCATCCAGCCGTCAGGACACCCAGTTCGCGGCCGAATACGTCGACAACTTCCTGACGGGAGCGGAGATCTCCTCGGCCCGGGATCGCCGGGACCGGGACATGGCGGTCCTCGACGCCCTGGACGAGGACTCCGTCCTGGCCGAGTTCAGGCGGATCCTGGTGGAGCCCCCGCCCCAGATCCTGGCGGTCGGTCCCCAGGCCGACTCCGAACTCATGCCCACGGCCGATGAGCTGATCGCCACCGCGGCCGCGGTGCCCGGGGAGGACATCTCCCCGCCCGAGGCCGAGGCGGCGGGGGAGACGGAGCTCATGGCCCGTCCCGAGCCGGCGGAGATCGTGAGGCGCACGAAGGAGACCGCCGTCGGTTCCTTCGAGGTGGAGTTCGCCAACGGGGCCCGGGTGGTGTTCCTGGCCAACGACATCGCCGCCAACAGCGTGTTCCTCTCCGCCGTCAGCCCCGGCGGTCAGTCGGCGGTGGCCGACGATGACGTGACCGAGGTGACCCTGGGTGCGGTGGTGGCCAATGACAGCGGGGTGGGGGACCTCGACCCGGTCCAGCTCGACCGGCTGCTCTCGGGAAGGGTGGTGTCGGCGTTCCAGTTCGTGGACGTCACCGAGGAGGGCATCTCGGCCAGTTCCTCCACCGAGGACGCCGAACTCATGCTGCAGCTCACCCATCTGAGAATGACCAGGCCCCGAATCGAGGACAGTGCCGCCGCGGCCTTCCTGGCCCGGGTGGAGCCGGTGGTGGAGGATCCCAATCAGATCCCGGACCTGGCTTCCCAGATCGCCCTCCTGGATGCCCGCTACGGGGGTAACGACCCCCGGTACAGCGTGCTGCCGACCCCTGAGGACCTGGCCGCCTTCGATCTCGACACCGCCCGCCGCCTGCTGGCCGACCGGTTCGACGACGCCTCGGACTTCGTCTTCGTGATCACCGGCGACTTCGATCCCGACACGATGGTGGACCTGGCCGCCCGCTATCTGGGCACCCTGCCCCCGGGGGACCGGGAGACGGTCACGGACTACCAGCCCGACCCCCCGCCCGGTGTGGTGGAGGTCAGGGTGGAGTCGGGTCAGGACCAGGTGGGCTCGGTGATTCGCCTCTACACCGATCTCGAACCCGACACCCCGGGCCTGCGACTGGAGGTCGCCCTGCTGCAGAAGATCGCGGAGTCCCGGCTCCGGGACCGCATCCGCGAGGAGCTGGGCGCCACCTACTCGCCGTTCATCTCCATTGAGGCCCAGGACGTTCCCGACGAACAGGTCGAGACCTACGTCGAGATCAGCGGCGATCCCGAGGGTCTGAGTGCCATCGAGGGGGCCCTCGACGAGGTCCTCACCGACCTGGGGGAGGCGGGACCGACCTCGGAGGAACTCGACACCGCGGTCGGTCAGCTGTCCCGGGAGTACGAGCTGGTCAGCAACGATTTCTGGCAGAGCACCCTGGCCTTCTACGCCACCCATCCCGACGAGTCCATAGAAGACGTCGTGACCCGCACCGATCGACTACGTCGGGTCACCGTCGGGGATCTGCGGGATCTGGCCTCCCGGTTGGTGCCCCCCGACCACTACATCCAGGTGGAGACCGTCCCCATCGGTTGACGCTCCACGGCGGCTCCCGAGTCGGAGCGACCGAGCGTGTGGTTGTTCAGGTCGGTGTCCCCATCGGTTGACGCTCCACCGGGGTACCCGGGTCAGGCCGCCCTGACCTGGGCGGCGACCTCGGCCCAGCGTCCCCAGTTGGACGGGTCGGCCTCGCACATCTGATGAGCCCCGTACATGATCAGACGATGGGCGGTGTCGCCGTAGCGTTGGATCAGGCGGTCGCCCAGTTCGGCCCAGGTGGAGGTGACCGCCAGATGTTCGAGCATCTCGTCGGTTATCAGCTCGGCCATGCCGGCGTGGTCACCGGCCTTCAGCCGACGGTTCAGCTCCGCCGAGGTCCCCGGGAAGCCGATCAGGTCGAACTGCCGGGCGTAGTTGCGGGTGGAGCCGTAGAAGGCGAGCTGTCCCTTCACCGCCCTCTTCCAGGGTTCGCGCTCGGCGTCGCTGTCCCCGACGATGGTGAACACCGGAATGGCGAGACGGACGTCGGCGGGATCCCGGCCGGCGGTGCGGGCCCCCTCGGCGACGGTGGGGAGGAGAACCTCCTCGAGGTAGGTGGGGGAGTGCAGAGGGTGCACGTGGATGCCGTCGGCCACCGCCCCGGCCATCCTCAGCATCCAGGGGCCGACGGCCGCGACGTAGATGGGGATGTCGGGGTTGGCGATCGGGGAGGGTTTCCAGGCCCCGGGCAGGAGGGTGTGGCTGTAGAA
>JALSTE010000362.1 GCA_026983855.1 Acidimicrobiia bacterium | reverse complement strand
CAGGTTCAACAGATCCAGGCTGGGAACCGCGGGGGACCTCCCCAGGGCGACGGGCACCCCGAAGCCGGCCACCCGGTCCACCTCGGGCAGGGCCTCGGCCAGCTCGGCGCCGTAGCGTTCGGCCATACACCCGGTGACCACCAGGCGGGAGCCCTCGGGTCGCCGACCGTCGATGTCCAGGATGGTGGCCACCGACTCCTCCCGGGCCTCGCCGATGAAGGCACAGGTGTTCACCACCACCAGGTCGGCGCCCTCGGGGCCCTCGGCGGGCACCATGCCCTCGGCGGCGAGGGTGCCCGCCAACTTGTCGGAGTCGACCTGGTTCTTGGGGCACCCCAGTGTCTCCAGCCAGAACCGTCCCGTCACGAACGCTCAGGCTACAACCCACGCACCGCGGAGCCCCCGGTGGGCGGTCCCCCTGACCCGGACCGGTCAACCGACAGATCGTGAAGAGGACCCCACCCGCCGGGCGGTCCCCTTAGACCGGGCCCGGCCGGTCCACCCGACATGGGTCCCCACCCCGTGATCTGATGGCATCGGACCGGCCAATCGGTACCTGACCATCCAGCGTCATGCACTCGTCTGCCGGGGTACCACTCCACCAGGAACCACCCACACCCCGGGAATGGTCGTGGCCATGCGCGTCGATCCCGATCAGCCCGTGGACCCGGTGGTCATGGCGAGAGACGGCGAAGGCAATGAGTTGGGGAGGTCTGATGCCGAAACAATTGGTTGATCCAGAATCCTGAATCGGACCCCGTTGCGATCGCCCAATGGACCCTGCAGTACCTGTTCCAGTCCACCTCCCACCATTCGGGGACATCAACGGCGGCCGGGGCTGAGAGCTACGTTCCCTGTTCAGTCGGAACGGACTGCACGCCCGTCTGACGATCCTCCCGGGGTGGACTCCTTGCGGCGATCGCACCTCACACGGTGACCACGTCGATGAGCCCCGCCCCTCGGAGGACACCGGCCAGCCGACTCATGTGCCCCGGGTTCGCCTCGGGAATGTCCGCGTAACGGGGGCGTACACCGTGGCGGCGAAAGCCGATCAGCTTGACCCTGACGTCGGGGTCGACCCCCCACAGCCATTCCCCGGTGCGTTCCACCATCTCGACGGAGTCGTTGATACCCGGGACCATCAGCAGACGCACCTCGTGCAACTTCCCGATCGAGGCCAGGTGTCGGATCGACTCCAGCACCACGCTGTTGTCCTGTCCCGTCATGCGGTGGTGCACCTCGGGGTCGAGGGCCTTGAGGTCCACCATGGCCCCGTCCATCACCGGTTCGAGACGCTCCCAGGTGGCCCGGTCGGCCGACCCGTTGGTGTCCACCAGGGTCGTCAGGTGGGCCAGTCCCGGAGTCGACTTCACCGCCGAGAACAGGGCCTGGAGAAACCCCGGCTGGAGGGTGGCCTCACCCCCCGAGACGGTGATCCCCGAGATGAACGGCGCCACCGATGAGATCCGCTCGACCACGGCGGGAACGTCCATCCACCGGGCCAGGGGGGTGCTGTGGGCGGGACACACCTCGAGGCAGACGTCACACCCGGTGCACAGACCGAGGTCCACGCCCACCCGGCTGACGCCGCGGTCGACCCTGAGGGTCAGGGCCTCCTCGGGGCAGGGCTCCACGCAGTCCCCGCACGAGTCGCAGACGTCGATGGTGTGGGGATTGTGGCAGGCCACGCAGTTGAAGTTGCAACCCTGGACGAATATCACCAGCCGGTTTCCCGGACCGTCGACCAGGCTGAAGTCCAGAATCCGGTTCACCAGGCCGTCGATCCCGCCCACCGGGGCAGCGACCGGGCCGGGCGCCACGACGTTCACCGGGAGGGTCGTGGGGAGCTCTCCCGGCTGACCACCCTCTTCACCCTGCGGCCGGTGACGTGTGAGTTCCTCTCCGCCCCGGCGGCGAAGGTGGTGCTGCCGTGGCGGGCCCCCTCAGAGTCGAAGTCCTCGAGGTCCGACTTCCGCACCAGGTAGCCGGTGATGCGGATGAAGCCGTTGGTGGCCAGGTTGAACGTGAAGTCCCTCATCCCCGCGGCGAAGGCCCCCCTGATGATGTCGACCATGGCCCGGGGATTGCGACGGACGGTGTCCTCCACGTGGAAGATGTCGCTGATTCCGGCCGGGAACAGGTCGTGGTGGGGGGCGACGGTCCTGATGTGCTCGAGCATCCCGGGCTCGTCACCTATCGGGATCCGGGTACCGGCGGTCACCCCGATGTCGGTGTCTATCCCCGACTGGGAGTGCAGGAAGGCCCGGCCGGCGTGACCCTCGCAGTAGGGCAGGGGACGGCCGGCGACCAGCTCGGCCACCCGGCGGGTGATCCGGTGGGAGAGTTCGTCGGCGTGTCGGTCGTGACCGTAGCGACCGGTCCGTCCCTCGGCCGCCACGAGGAGATCGACCGCCTCAGCCAGGCCGAACACCCCGAACATGGCGGAGAAACGATCGAGATCGATCAGACCCTCACGGGCAAGGAAGTCATGGTCGAAGAACCGGGCCTCCTCCACCAGATAGCGGATACGGGCCTCGATCACCTGGGAGGTGAGTTCGACGTACCGGGGCAGGGTGTCGGACAGGAAGGCCTCGGTCCCGCCCCGGTGGAGTTCGGCCACGGCCTTGAGGTTCAACCGGGTGAGGGTGTGGGATCCCCCGCCCACGGGCAGGGAGTTGTAGCAGC
>JALSTE010000361.1 GCA_026983855.1 Acidimicrobiia bacterium | reverse complement strand
CCCCGAGGGTGGTGGTCAGGTGGGCGACACCGGGACCATCACCGGCCCCTCCGGTGAGGCCCGGGTGGTCGACACCGACTACGCCGTGCCGGGGGTCATCCGCCACCGGGCGGTGGTGGAGCGGGGCTCGATCGCCCCCGGCGAGATCGCCCACCTGGCCATCGACGCCGAGCGTCGGGACGCGATCCGCCGCAACCACACCGGCACCCACATCCTCCACTGGGCCCTGCGCGAGGTCCTGGGCGGCCACGTCAAGCAGGCCGGATCGCACGTGGACGACCACCGACTCAGGTTCGACTTCAGCCACTTCGACGCCGTCACCGCCGAGCAACTGGCCCGGATCGAGGACCTGGCCAACGCCGAGATCCTGGCCAACGAGCCGGTCCGTCACTACGAGACCACCATGGACGTGGCCCGGGAGAAGGGGGCCATAGCCTTCTTCGGGGACAAGTACGGCGACGTGGTCCGGGTGCTGGAGGCCGGTTCCCACAGCATCGAGCTGTGCGGTGGCACCCACGTGCGGGCCCTGGGGGACATCGGGCATCTGAGGGTCACCTCCGAATCCAGCATCGGCTCCAACCTCCGTCGCATCGAGGCCATCACCGGCATGGCCACCGTGGCCCGCCTCCGGGAGGACGAGGAGCTGATCTCCGACGTGGCCCAGAGGTTGGGGTCCAGTCCCGAGGAACTGGGGGAGGCCGTTCAGCGAAGGCTGGGCGAACTGCGGGAACTGAGATCGGAGCTGCGGGCCCTGAACCGTCGGGCCGCCGTGGCCCGGGCCTCGGAGCTGGTGGCTCAGGCCCGCAACGGGGTCGTGGTGGCCCGGGTGGACGCCACGGAGAGGGACGACCTGCGGGAACTGGCCCTGGCCGTGAGGGACTCCGGTGGGCTCCGGGCGGTGGTGCTCGGCGGTGTACCCGAGGGTGGGGGTGTGGCCCTGGTGGCGGCGGTGGACCCCGACGGGGACCTACGGGCCGCCGATCTGCTCGAGGGGGCGGCCCGCACCATCCAGGGCGGTTTCGGGCGCAAGGGCGATCCCCCGGTGATCATGGCGGGGGGGCGGAACGCCGAGGGTCTCGACGAGGCCCTCGGGCAGGTTCGGTCCGCGGCCGGGCTGTGACCGCGGCCCCCGTCATCGCCGGGAACGGGGGATCGTGAGGGCCCTGGGGGTCGATCTGGGGTCGCGTCGCATAGGGGTGGCCATCTCCGACAGCGGGGGCCGGTTGGCCACCCCCCTGGAGGTCGTGCCACGCCACGGGGATCCGCGCCGGGCCGGGGTGAGGCGCCAGGACCACCTGGCCCTGGCCCGTCTGGCCCGGGAGATGGAGGCCGAGATCGTCGTGGTGGGCCTGCCACTCTCCCTCGACGGCACCGTTGGACCGGCGGCGGCCCGGGTGCTGGCCGAGAGGGGGGAGATCGCCGAGGTGTTGGGCCTCCCCACGGTGACCTGGGACGAGAGGCTCACCACCGTCACCGCCGAGCGGGTCCTGGCCGAGCAGGGGGTGGACTCCCGGCGACGACGACGGATGGTCGACATGGTGGCGGCGTCGGTGATCCTCCAGGCCTGGCTGGACGCCGGGTGCCCCACCGCCGCCGACGGGGAATCAGCGGAGTGACACCAGCGGGAGGCGGTGATGGTGGATCATGGTGGGTCGTGGATCCGGAAGGAAATCGATGACCCAGACCATGCCCCCGGCACCTCCGGGGCCCAGCGGGGGGATTCCCGGCCCCGGCCGTCCCGAGAAGGAGCACGTCGATTTCGAGTACGTGCGCGTCCGTGGAGACAAGGGCACCCTGCTCTCCCTGGTGATCCTCCTGGCGGTGGTGGGGGCCTTCCTGTTGGCGGTTCTCTACGGGGTCCGGTGGGTGAGGAGCCAGTTGGATCCGCCCGGGGAACCCGGGGCCGAGGTGGTGGTGGACCTGGGCGCCGGTGACACCGCCGCCACCATCGGCCCCCTCCTGGAGGAGGAGGGGATCATCCCCAACAGCACCGTCTACAGCTGGTATGTCCGGCTGAAGGGTGGACCCTCCTTCCAGGCGGGGGAGTACACGTTCCGCCGGGACTCCGCGGTGACCGACGTGCTCGACGTGCTGGACTCGGGACCGACCCGGGTGGCCCTGGCCGAGAGCGTGAGCATCACCATCCCCGAGGGCCTCACCGTGGAGCAGATCGCCGAACGGATCGACGCCAACCCCGACCTGGCCTTCACCGGTCAGCAGTTCGTGCGGGAACTCCACCGGGGCCGGGTCAAGCCCCGATACGGGCCCGAGCCGGGTTCACTGCCCCCCGGGGCCGAGGAGTACGAGGGACTTCTGTTCCCCGACACCTACTCCCTCCTGCGGGACTCCAAGCCCGAGGATCTGATCCGCCAGCTGATCGAGACCTTCAATCAGGTGGCCACCAATGAGGGCATAGCCCAGTCGGAGGAGAAGCTGGGTCTCACCCCCTACCAGGTGATCATCGTCGCCAGTCTCATCGAGGAGGAGGCCAAGGTGCCCGAGGACCGGGCCAAGATCGCCCGGGTCATATACAACCGCCTGGATGCGGGAATGCCGCTGGGAATCGACGCCACCATCGTCTACGACACCGGCGACAACGAGCTGACCGTGACCGACCTGGAGACGGAGTCCCCCTACAACACCCGCCTGGTCGTGGGGCTGCCCCCCACCCCCATCGCCGCACCCGG